>NZ_JBIALK010000037.1:0-74303 GCF_042873275.1 Kitasatospora sp. NPDC004745
TTCGGTCTGCCTTCCAGCAGGCCCTCCGGGCGCTTCGTTCTTTCGTGTTTCCAGCTTATCAGATGTTTTCCGCTCCGTTTTCCCGGAGTTTCATTCACCCGACCGGCTTTTTGCCTTTCGGCGCTCCCGAACTCTACCAGAGTTTTCCGGGCCGTTTTCCGCGGTCATTCCCGAATTCATATTCGAGAACTTCCGGCGGGGCCGTCCCGTGGGGCAACCCGGAGAACATTACGCACCGGGCTGCCCCACGTCAAACCGGGACCGGCCTGGCCCGCTCCTGCGGGGTGGCACCCCTCAGGAGCCGGCCCGGGCCAGGGACCAGGCCCTCACGGCATCAGACCTCGACGACGACCGGGAGGATCATCGGCCGGCGGCGGTAGTTGTCCGCCACCCACTTGCCGATGGTCCGGCGGACCAGCTGCTGGACCTGGCGCGGCTCCAGGACGCCGTCGCTCGCCGAGCGGTCCAGAGCCTCCTGGAGCTTGGCGACGACCGGCGCGAACGCGCTGTCCTCGATGCCGGAACCGCGGGCCTGGATGGTCGGGCCGCCCACGATCTTGCCGTTGGCCGAGTCGACCGCGACGAAGACCGAGATGAAGCCCTCCTCCCCGAGGATTCTGCGGTCCTTCAGCGAGGCCTCGGTGATGTCACCGACCGAGGCACCGTCCACGTAGACGTACCCGGCCTGCACCTTGCCGACGATGCGGGCGACGCCGCCCTCGAGGTCGACGCAGACGCCGTCCTCGGCGATGACCACGCGGTTGCGCGGCACACCGGTGGCGATGCCCAGGTCGGCGGCGGCGCGCAGGTGCCGCCACTCGCCGTGGACGGGCATCAGGTTGCGCGGCTTGCAGATGTTGAAGAAGTACAGCAGCTCGCCGGCCGAGGCGTGGCCCGAGACGTGCACCTTGGCGTTGCCCTTGTGCACGACCTTGGCGCCCCAGCGGGTCAGGCCGTTGATGACCCGGTAGACGGCGTTCTCGTTGCCCGGGATCAGCGAGGAG
Organism: Kitasatospora sp. NPDC004745; assembly: GCF_042873275.1. Classification (NCBI taxonomy): domain Bacteria; kingdom Bacillati; phylum Actinomycetota; class Actinomycetes; order Kitasatosporales; family Streptomycetaceae; genus Kitasatospora; species Kitasatospora sp. NPDC004745. The sequence goes on from NZ_JBIALK010000037.1 coordinate 1,005, forward strand.
GCCAGGACGACGGTGTCGCCCTCGACGATGCGGATCTGGTGGTCGCGGTTGGCCATCCGGGACAGCGCGGCCATCGGCTCGCCCTGCGAGCCGGTACAGATCAGCACGACCTCCTTGTCCGGCAGGTCGTCCAGCTGCTTGACGTCGACGACCATGTTGCCGGGGACCTTGAGGTATCCGAGGTCGCGGGCGATGCCCATGTTGCGGACCATCGAGCGGCCGACGAAGGCGACCTTGCGCTTGTACTCGTGCGCGGCGTCCAGCACCTGCTGGATGCGGTGCACGTGGCTGGCGAAGGAGGCGACGATGATGCGCTTGTCGGCGTTGGCGAACACGTTCCGCAGCGCGGCCGAGATGTCCCGCTCGTGCGGGATGAAGCCGGGGACCTCGGCGTTGGTGGAGTCCACCAGCAGCAGGTCCATGCCCTCCTCCGCCAGCTTGGCGAAGGTCGGCAGGTCGGTGAGGCGGCCGTCGAGCGGCAGCTGGTCCATCTTGAAGTCGCCGGTGGCGACGACCATGCCCGCGGGGGTGCGGACCGCGACCGCGAGGGCGTCCGGGATGGAGTGGTTGACCGCGATGAACTCGCAGTCGAAGGGACCGATGCGCTCGCGCTGGCCCTCCTTCACCTCCAGCACGTACGGCCGGATGCGGTGCTCGGCGAGCTTGGCCTCGATCAGGGCGAGGGTCAGCTTCGAGCCGATCAGCGGGATGTCCGGGTTCTCCCGCAGGAGGAACGGTACGGCGCCGATGTGGTCCTCGTGGCCGTGGGTGAGGACGATGCCGTCGATCTTGTCGAGGCGGTCCCGGATGTAGCTGAAGTCCGGGAGGATCAGGTCCACACCGGGCTGCTCGTCCTCGGGGAAGAGGACGCCGCAGTCGACGATCAGGATGCGGTCCCCGTACTCGAAGACCGTCATGTTGCGGCCGATCTCGCCGAGGCCGCCGAGCGGAGTGATGCGGAGGGCGCCCTCCTTCAGGGCGGGGGGCGCGCCGAGTTCGGGATGCGGGTGACTCAAAAGACTCTCCTCACGACGCACGCCATATGTCCAGGGTCCTCCCCTGGAGACATATGGCGTGCGTTCTCAGTGTCGTTTTCCTACCGGGTCTGTGCTCTCGCGCCTTCGGTCCGGTCCAGCGGCGGGCCCGTGAGGGTCCGGCGAGCCGGGGCGCGCACGTCTGTGTCTGCTACAGGTGTACCCCGCCGGCGGCGAGATCCTTCGTCAATTGCGCGATCTCCTCGGGAGTCGCACCGACCAGGGGCAGCCGCAGCGGGCCGGCCGGGAGGCCCTGGAGCCCCAGTGCCGCCTTGGTGAGGATGACGCCCTGCGTGCGGAACATACCGCTGAACACCGGGAGCAGGCTCTGGTGGATCGCAGTGGCCTTGGCCACATCGCCGGACAGGTACGCGTCGATCATCGCACGCAGTTCGCCGGCCACCACGTGCCCGACGACGCTGACCACACCGGCGGCCCCGACGGAGAGCAGCGGCAGGTTGAGGACGTCGTCGCCGGAGTACCAGGCGAGGCCGGAACGGGCGATGGCCCAGGAGGCCGCGCCGAGGTCCCCCTTGGCGTCCTTGTTGGCGACGATCCGCGGGTGCTCGCCGAGGCGGACCAGCGTCTCGTGGGAGAGCGCGACGCCGCTGCGGCCCGGGATGTCGTAGAGCATGACCGGCAGGCCGGTGGCGTCGGCGATGTGCACGGTGTGCCGGTACAGGCCCTCCTGCGGGGGCTTGCTGTAGTACGGGGTGACGACCAGCAGGCCGTGGGCTCCGGCGGCCTCGGCCTGGCGGGCCAGTTCGGCGCTGTGGTGGGTGTCGTTGGTGCCGACGCCCGCGACCACGTGGGCACGGTCCCCGACCGCCTCCACCACGGCGCGGACGAGCTGGGCCTTCTCGGCGTCGCTGGTGGTCGGGGACTCACCGGTGGTGCCGTTGACGACGAGACCGTCGTTGCCGGAGTCGACGAGGTGCGTGGCGAGGCGCTGGGCGCCGTCGAGGTCGAGTCCGCCGTCGGCGGTGAACGGGGTGACCATCGCGGTCAGGACCCGGCCGAAGGGCGTCTGGGGGGTGGAGGTCGGAGCCATGCGTCCAAAGCTACTCGTAGGCGGTGGGGCGGTACCCACACCGGTCCAGGGTTCGGACATCGGGCAGGTGCCGTGAGCGGCCGAAACGGGCGGCGGCCGGACGGGGCCGGGCGGGGGGAACGGCGGAGGGGTGGGATCCCGGTGCTGCCCGCTCGGGGGTTCGGGCAGCACCGGGATCCGTGTTCACGAATGTAGGGAGCGGCCAGAAAAGCCGCAATCCAGACATGCCAGACACTCAGGCCATATGCCCATCGCCCCAGGTCAGGGGGCGACCCGGCCGTGCTTCTCGAAGGCCGCATGGGTGAGCGGCATCAGCCTCGCCCACTCCTGCTCCATCTGCTCGGCGACCATCTCGATCTCGCGCTGCGGGAAGGACGGCACCGCCGAGTTCTCCCGCTTGGTCCGCAGCGACAGGAAGTGCATCAGCGAGCGGGAGTTGCAGGTCGCGTACATCGAGGAGAACAGGCCGACCGGCAGCACCGCGCGGGCCACCTCGCGGGCCACGCCGGCCGCCAGCATCTCCCGGTAGCGGGCGTAGGACTCGCGGTACGCCGCCTCCATCGCCTCCGTGGTGGTGCGGTGCTGCTCCGGGGTGCCCTCGACGAACTCGTAGCGGCCCGGGCGGCCCTGCTGGACGAGCTTGCGCTCCTCCGCCGGGACGTAGAAGACCGGCTGCAGCTCGCGGTAGCGGCCGGACTCCTCGTTGTACGACCAGCCGCTGCGGTGCCGGTGGAACTCGCGGAACACGAAGATCGGCGCACTGATGAAGAAGGTCATCGAGTTGTGCTCGAAGGGCGTGCCGTGCCGGTCCCGCATCAGGAAGTTGATCAGGCCCGCGGACTTCTCCGGGTCCTCCCGCACCGCCTCCAGGGACTGCTCCCCCGCGGTCGAGACCCGGGCCGCCCAGATGACGTCCGAGTCGGCGGCGGCACTGCGGACCAGCTCCACCGTGACGTCGCTGCGGAAGCCGGGGACCGGCGCTTCGTCGCTCACGCGTTGCTCCTTGCGGGATCGGTGCTGTGCAGCCTGATGGCGTGCTGCATGGTCTTGCGGGCCCGCGGGGTGTCACCGGCGTCGGCGTACGCCACCGCGAGGCGGAACCAGACCCGCCAGTCGGCCGGCGAGGCCTCCGCCTCCGTCCGGCGCCGGGCGAACACCGCGTCGGCCGAGGCACGGTCGATCCGCCCGCCCCCGGTGCGCACCAGCTCGTCCACGGGCAGGCCGCCCTCGGCCTCGAGCTGCCGGGCGAGCAGCTCGCTGGCCCGGCCGAAGCGGACGGTCTGGCGCAGGAACCAGACGCCGATCACCGGGATCACGAAGGCGCACACCCCGATGCCGATGCCGAGCGGCTTGCCGGTGGCGACCAGCTGGACGCCCTCCCCCACGCAGATCAGGGCGACCAGCAGCAGCACGCCGGACAGGACGAAGAAACCGGTACGGGAGGTCATGACGCGCTCCTGGGGATCGGCACGGTCACAGGTCCAGGAAGTGCTCGAGGCCGAAGGTCAGCCCCGGGTGGTCGACGACCTTGCGGACGCCCAGCAGGATGCCCGGCATGAAGCTGCTGTGGTGCAGCGAGTCGTGCCGGATGGTCAGCGTCTCACCGGTGTCGCCGAACATCACCTGCTGGTGCGCGAGCAGGCCGCGCAGCCGGACGGCGTGCACCGGCACCCCGTCCACGTCGGCGCCGCGGGCGCCGGGCAGGCCGTGGGTGGTCGGGTCCTGCTGGGGCGGCCGGCCGGCCTCGGCGCGGGCCGCGGCGATCAGCTGCGCGGTGCGGGTGGCGGTGCCGCTGGGGGCGTCGGCCTTGCGGTCGTGGTGCAGCTCGACCACCTCGACCGACTCGAAGTACCGGGCCGCCGTCTGGGCGAACTTCATGCCGAGGATCGCACCGATGGAGAAGTTCGGCGCGATCAGCAGACCGAGCTCCGGTGCCCCGGCCAGCAGGCCGCGGACGGTGTCGAGCCGCTCGTCGGTCCAGCCGGTCGTGCCGGTGACCACGTGGATGCCGTGGTTCAGGCAGTAGTCGAGGTTGCCCATCACCGAGTCCGGGTGGGTCAGCTCGACGGCGACCTGGGCACCGGCCTCGGTCAGCTCCTGCGGCTTCGACCCGCGGCCGAGGGTGGCGACCAGCTCCATGTCCGGAGCGGCCTCCACCGCCTTGACCGCCTCGGAGCCGATCCGTCCCCTGGCGCCGATCACGGCGACACGCAGCGTCATAGCGGTAGTCCTCTCACACCAGCAGGTCGGCGAGCTTGGCCGCCCGCCTGTCGTTGACCGGGCCGATCAGCGCCAGCGACGGCCGGTACGCGCCCAGCACATCACGGGCCACCTCGTGCACGTCGTCCAGGGTCACGGCCGCGATCCGGCCCAGCATCTCGTCCACCGACAGGTGGTGGCCGTAGCTGAGCTCGGCCTTGCCGATCCGGTTCATCAGCGAGCCGGTGTCCTCCATGCCGAGCACGGTGGAACCGGAGATCTGGCCGATCGCGCGCTGCAGCTCCTCCTCGGTGATGCCCTCGGCGACCACCTTCGCCAGCTCGGCGCGGCAGATCCGCAGCACCTCCTCGACCCGCTTGGGCTGGCAGCCGGCGTAGATGCCGAACAGGCCGCTGTCCGCGTAGGAGGAGGAGTACGAGTACACCGAGTAGGCGAGGCCGCGCTTCTCCCGGACCTCCTGGAACAGCCGGGAGCTCATCCCGCCGCCGAGGGCGGCGTTGAGCACGCCCATCGCCCAGCGGCGCTCGTCGTGCCGGGGCACCCCGGGCACGCCCAGCACCAGGTGGGCCTGCTCGGTGGAGCGGTTGAGCACCTCGACCTTGCCGGCCGTGCGCAGCGCCTTGACGCCGCGGCGGGCCTCGGCGGGGGCCGCCTCCGAGCGGGCCAGCACCGGCGCGAAGGCCTGCTCGACCTGCTTGACGACCTTGCGGTGGTCGAGGTTGCCGGCCGCCGAGACGACCAGGTTCTCGGGCCGGTAGCGGCGGTGGTAGAAGCCGGCGATCTGGTCCCGGGTGAGCGCCTTGATGGTCTCCTGGGTGCCGAGGATCGGGCGGCCGAGCGGGCCGCTGCCGTAGATCACCCTGGCGAAGAGGTCGTGCACCACGTCGCCCGGGTCGTCCTCGGCCATCGCCATCTCCTCGAGGATGACGCCGCGCTCGGCGTCGACGTCCTCGGGGCGGATCAGCGAGCCGGTGAGCATGTCGCAGACCACGTCGATGGCCAGCGGCAGGTCGGTGTCCAGGACCCGGGCGTAGTAGCAGGTGTTCTCCTTCGCGGTGAAGGCGTTCATCTCGCCGCCGACCGCGTCCAGGGCCGCCGAGATGTCCAGCGCGCTGCGCCGCTCGGTGCCCTTGAAGAGCAGGTGCTCCAGGTAGTGGGTGGCGCCGTTGAGCTGCGGGGTCTCGTCCCGCGAGCCGACGCCGACCCAGATGCCGAAGGTCGCGGAGCGCACCGTCGGCAGGGTTTCGGTGACGACCCGCAGGCCGCCGGGGAGGACGGTGCGGCGCACCGTGCCGGCGCCGTCGACGCCCTTGAGCAGGGTCCGGGTGGTGCCGGGGCGCTGCTTCGCCGCCGGGGCCTGAGCCACGGGGGGTACCTCCAGAGGAAACGCGCGCGGGAACGCGCGGACGAACGCGGGGGCAACAGGGTGCGGCCCGCACGCCGGGAGGCGTACGGGCCGCAAGGGGTCAGCTAGCGGCGCTTCACTCGGAAGCGGCCTCGCCGCCCTCCTCGCCCTCGATGACGGGGATCAGGGAGAGCTTGCCGCGCGGGTCGATCTCGGCGATCTCGACCTGCACCTTGGCGCCGACGCCGAGGACGTCCTCCACGTTCTCGACGCGCTTGCCGCCGGCCAGCTTGCGGATCTGCGAGATGTGCAGCAGGCCGTCCTTGCCCGGCATGAGCGAGACGAACGCGCCGAACGTCGTGGTCTTCACCACGGTGCCCAGGTAGCGCTCGCCGACCTCCGGCATGGTCGGGTTGGCGATCTGGTTGATCGTGGTGCGGGCGGCCTCGGCGGCCGGGCCGTCGGCGGCACCGATGTAGATGGTGCCGTCGTCCTCGATCGTGATCTCGGCGCCGGTGTCCTCCTGGATCTGGTTGATCATCTTGCCCTTGGGGCCGATGACCTCGCCGATCTTGTCCACCGGGATCTTGATGGTGATGATGCGCGGCGCGTTCGGGGACATCTCGTCCGGGGAGTCGATGGCCTCGTTCATCACGTCGAGGATGTGCAGGCGGGCGTCGCGGGCCTGCTTCAGCGCGGCGGCGAGCACCGACGCCGGGATGCCGTTGAGCTTGGTGTCCAGCTGCAGGGCGGTGATGAAGTTGCGGGTACCGGCGACCTTGAAGTCCATGTCGCCGTACGCGTCCTCGGCACCCAGGATGTCGGTCAGCGCGACGTAGTGGGTCTCACCGTCGATCTCCTGGGAGATCAGGCCCATGGCGATGCCGGCGACGGCGGCCTTCAGCGGCACACCGGCGTTCAGCAGCGACATGGTGGAGGCGCAGACCGAGCCCATCGAGGTGGACCCGTTGGAGCCGAGCGCCTCGGAGACCTGGCGGATGGCGTACGGGAACTCCTCGCGCGAGGGCAGGACGGGGATGATCGCCCGCTCCGCCAGCGCGCCGTGGCCGATCTCGCGGCGCTTGGGCGAGCCCACGCGGCCGGTCTCGCCGACCGAGTACGGCGGGAAGTTGTAGTTGTGCATGTAGCGGCGGCGCGTCTCCGGGGAGAGCGTGTCCAGCTGCTGCTCCATGCGCAGCATGTTCAGCGTGGTGACGCCCAGGATCTGGGTCTCGCCGCGCTCGAACAGGGCCGAGCCGTGCACGCGCGGGATGGCCTCGACCTCGGCGGCCAGGGTGCGGATGTCGGTGACACCGCGGCCGTCGATGCGGACCTTGTCCTTGATGACGCGCTCGCGGACGATCTTCTTGGTCAGCGCGTTGTAGGCGGCGCTGATCTCCTTCTCGCGGCCCTCGAACTCGGGGAGCAGCTTCTCGGCGGCCAGCGCCTTGACGCGGTCCAGCTCGTTGTTGCGCTCCTGCTTGCCCGGGATGGTCAGGGCCTGGGCGAGCTCGTCCTTGACGGCGGCGGTCAGCGCGGCGAGGACGTCGTCCTGGTAGTCCAGGAAGACCGGGAACTCGCCGGTCGGCTTGGCGGCCTGGGCGGCGAGCTGCGACTGGGCGGCGCAGAGGACCTTGATGAACGGCTTGGCGGCGTCGAGACCGGCCGCGACGACGTCCTCGGTCGGGGCCTCGGCACCGTCGCCGACCAGCTTGATGGTCTTGTCGGTGGCCTCGGCCTCGACCATCATGATCGCGACGTCGCCGTCCGGCAGGACGCGACCGGCGACGACCATGTCGAAGACGGCCGACTCCAGCTCGCTGTGGGTCGGGAAGGCCACCCACTGGCCCTTGATCAGCGCGACGCGGACGCCACCGATCGGGCCGGAGAACGGCAGGCCCGCCAGCTGGGTGGAGGCGGAGGCGGCGTTGATCGCGACCACGTCGTACAGGTGGTCGGGGTTGAGCGCCATCACGGTGACGACGACCTGGACCTCGTTGCGCAGGCCCTTGACGAAGGACGGACGCAGCGGGCGGTCGATCAGGCGGCAGGTGAGGATCGCGTCCTCGGAGGGCCGGCCCTCGCGACGGAAGAACGAGCCGGGGATGCGGCCCGCGGCGTACATCCGCTCCTCGACGTCCACGGTCAGCGGGAAGAAGTCGAAGTGCTCCTTCGGCTGCTTGGACGCGCTGGTGGCCGACAGCACCATGGTGTCGTCGTCCAGGTAGGCCACGGCGGAGCCGGCGGCCTGACGGGCCAGGCGGCCGGTCTCGAAGCGGATGGTACGGGTGCCGAAGGAGCCGTTGTCGATCACGGCCTCGGCGTAGAACACGTTCTCTTCCACCTGGAAGATCTCCTCTTTCGTACGTCTCCGGGAGAGCGTCCCCGCGTACTGCCTGCCGGCCGACCGGGTCCTCCCGTCAGGGAGGCCGGCAGTCGGGCCGGTCTTCGATCGAAGCCTCCGGGGCTCCCCGCTCGTCCGGCGGGGTTTCCGGGGGCCACTACCGAGGACCGGCGCCTCACGGCTGCCGGGCCGGGGCGGGCGGTCCGCGTCTGGACGCTCTCTCGGATGCGGGCGGCTTCCGTTTGAAGCCTTCGGCCCGCGGGGGTTCGGGTCCTTGTGCCCGGGTGGCGCGCTGGTGCGCCATCACCCGGCATGCCCACAACCCTACGGTGCAATCCTCGGGCACCCGGGGAGGTGCGCGCGAGTTGTTATGTCCGGGCGCCGCGGTTCGAACACCGCGGCATACGCGCGAGGGGCGGCTCCCCGGTGTGGGGAGCCGCCCCGAGCGGCGGTCTTAGCGGGCGCCGCCGGCGGCACCACGACGGATGCCCAGGCGGTCGACGAGCGTACGGAAGCGCTCGATGTCCTTCTTGGCCAGGTACTGCAGCAGGCGGCGACGCTGGCCGACCAGGATCAGCAGGCCGCGGCGCGAGTGGTGGTCGTGCTTGTGGGACTTCAGGTGCTCGGTCAGGTCCGAGATGCGACGGGAGAGCATGGCCACCTGGACCTCGGGGGAGCCGGTGTCGCCCTCCTTGGTGCCGAACTCGGCGATGATCTGCTTCTTGACGTCAGAGGCGAGAGCCACTGCAACTCCTTCGGGGTCTACCGAGCGGTCCTGGTCGACAGCACAGGACTCAGTGAGAACTCGGTGTCGTACGGGCGCGGCCGGCGGTCTGCGACCCAAGGGGGCGGACACACGGCTGCGCTCGAAGGCCAAGCGTACCAGTGCCGCCCACGCCACCGGTCGGCGGGCCGGGGCGGGCGGCGGCGGAGGGGTGCGGGCCGGTCAGCCGGTGGCACCGCGGACCAGCCGGTAGACGTCCAGCACGGCGAGCGCGAGCGGGACCAGCGAGATCAGCGTGAGGCTGTCGACCAGGTCCAGGATGCGCCCCCAGAACGGGGAGACGCCCAGCCGGGGCACCACCAGGGCGATCGCGGTGAGCAGCGCGGCACCGAACGCGATCGAGGCGGCCAGCCAGACGGTGCGCAGGTCGACCTGGGCGGCGCTGGTGGCGCGCAGGACGTACTGCGGGGTGTGCAGGGACAGGCCGACGATCAGCAGGGAGAGGCCGAGCAGCCCGGCGATGGTGAGGCTGAAGACCTGCGCGGTGTAGCGGAACAGCCGGGCGCGCAGCATGGTGGCGATCCCCAGGGCGAGCGCGAGCAGCTCGGGGAAGGTCCGGTCGGTGAAGCCGAGCACCACGCAGGAGCCGACCACGACCGCGGCGCAGCCGCCGACCAGGCCGACCAGCACCTCGTGGCCGCGGCGGGCCTGGTGGGCGATCCGCTCGTACTGGACGGCCTCGGCGCGCTCCGCCTCCTCGTCGTAGTCGCGGCTGCGGGTGCGCGTCTGGCCGGGGGCGCTGAAGCCGACGGGCAGCCGGGCGAAGCGGGCGGACAGGCCGGGCAGGAAGCCGACGGCGGCCACCGCGGCGACGCCGGTGACGGCGGCGATGTGGCCCGCCGGGGTCTCCGGCAGCAGGACGGCGGCGAAGGTGGCGAGCGCACCGGCGGCGGCGACCAGCGCGGCGGCGACGAACACCGCGTCCTGCTCGGGCAGCAGGCCGACCAGCAGCACGGCGACGACCAGGACGGTGACGCAGCCGGCCAGGAACTGGAGCCGGCCGGGGCCGTCCCACGGGTGGGTGACGGCGATCAGCCCGCTGCCGCCGATCATGGCGTGCGGCAGGGCGCCGAGGCCGAGCGCCAGGGCGGCGTGGGCGTCCTGGTAGACCCGGGCGCGGACGCCGGCCAGTGCGGTGAGGACGACGGCGGTGACGCCGGCCAGGACGCCGGGCAGGCCGTGCATGTCGTGGCGCAGGTCGGAGAACCAGAGCGCGAAGCCCAGCAGGGTGAGCAGGAGCCCGGCGCCGATCAGGCCGAAGGCCCGCATCAGCTCGGCGCTCCAGAACCGGCGGTCGGCCTCGACGGCGCTGGCGATGGCGTCGGCGACGTCGTCGTAGACGGCCGGCGGGAGCGACTCGGCGAAGGGGCGCAGCGCGAGCAGGTCGCCGTCGCGGACCTGCTGGGCGGCGAGCGGCAGGCCGCTGTCGAGGACGGTGCCGTCCCGGCGGACCAGGTGGAAGCCGGTGGGGGCGCCGTCGGGCTGGGACTGGTTGGCCAGCCGGAGCACCTCGGGGTAGACGTCCGCGAGCGGGACGTCCTCGGGCAGGGCGACGTCGATCCGGCGGTCCGGGGCGACGACGGTGACCCGGCAGTAGCCGGTCGCGGCGGCGCTGCTCATGCCCGCCCCCCGCTCCGCCCGGCGGGTGCTCCGACGACGGGCCCGCGCTGCTCGCTCATGCCCGCACCTCGATCCTTCGACGCACTGGGCGCTCCCCCTCGTTGACGGTGCCGCGGCACGGCGGCACTCGGTGTGGCTGCTGCGCGGGCGTCCGGTCGTCCGTGAACGGGCCCGGCCGGGCCGCCGGTTGGCGCGGCGTTACCCTACCCGCTCGCTCCGTGCCCGGCGGCGGCGCGGGGCCGGGGCCGGCGGCCGGTGCGGGGCCTGGCGGGGGCGGCGGCGACGACCGTTAGGATCGGCGCCTGCGCACGGTACGGGGCGGCGGGCCCGACCCGGTACCTGCGGTCGGCGGAGCGGGGGCGGCGCCGTGCAGGCGCGTCCTCACCCGTGGTGAAACCCGTACGAGCCGTGCGGGTCCAGTTGCGTGAGGGCTGATGCCGAAGTGATCGATCGACGCCGCGGGGTGGATGACACATGGGTGTGATCACGGTCAAGCGCCCGGCCAGGGCCTATCCGCCGGCGGTGCCGGACGAGCCGGTGGAGCTGGTGAGCCCTCCCGAACTGCCCCGGCAGGGCGGCGAGGACTGGCTGATGAGCATCCTGCCGATGCTCGGCATGGGCGGCTCCGCGGTGTTCTTCTTCGCGCCCGGCGCGGCGGCCCCGATGAAGATCATGGGCGGTCTGATGATCGCCTCGACGGTCGGCATGGTGCTGGCGCAGATCGTGCGGGCCCGCAAGGGCGGCTCGACCGCACTGGCGGACGAGCGCCGCGACTACCTCAAGTACCTGCAGCAGATGCGCCGCCAGGTGCGCCGCACCGCGGAGCGCCAGCGCGGCGCGCTGCTGTTCCTGAACCCCGCGCCGGACCAGCTGTGGTCGATCGTCGCGGACGGCCGACGGCTCTGGGAACGCCGCACCGGGGACGGCGACTTCGCCCAGATCCGGGTGGGCCTGGGCCCGGTGCAGCTGTCCACGCCGCTGGTGGCCCCGCAGACCGCGCCGATGGACGAGCTGGAGCCGCTGTCCTCGGCCGCCATGCACTCCTTCCTCAAGGCTCACGGCACCCTGCAGGACCTGCCGCTGGCGGTGTCGCTGCGCGCCTTCTACCACATCACCGTCTGCGGGGACGCGGACTCGGTGTACGGCAACGTGCGCGCGATGATCGCCCAGTTGACCACCCTGCACTCCCCCGACGACCTGCTGGTCGCGGTGGCCGCGGCGCCGGGCGCCGCCGAGGAGTGGGAGTGGACCAAGTGGCTCCCGCACAACCAGCACCGCAAGGAGGCCGACGGCGCGGGCTCGCGCCGGCTGGTCGCCACCGACCTCGGCGAGCTGGAGCACCTGCTCCAGGAGGAGCTGGCCGGCCGCCAGCGGTTCATCCGGGACGCCTCCCCGGTGGCCGACCAGCCGCACCTGGTGGTGGTGATGGACGGTGCCGGGGTGCCGCACGACTCGCTGCTGGCGGGCTCGGAGGGCGTGCAGGGGGTGACCGTCATCGAGGTGGTCCCGGGCGACCTGGACGAGCCGAGCGGGCACCTGATGGTGACGGTCGGCCCGCAGGAGCTGGTGCTGCGCTCGGCCTCCGGGGCGACGTACACCGGCAAGCCGGACCTCCTGTCGGTCTGGCAGTCCGAGGCGCTGGCGCGCCAGTTGGCGCCGTACCGGATCTCGGCCGGCGGTGACGACGAGCCGCTGCTGTCCAACCTGGACTTCACCGACCTGATGAACTCGGGCGACCCGGGCTCCTTCGACGTGACCCGCAGCTGGCGCCCGCGCGCGCAGCACGAGCGGATGCGGGTGCCGATCGGCGTCGGCGCCAACGGCGAGCACGTGTACCTGGACATCAAGGAGGCCGCGCTGGAGGGCATGGGCCCGCACGGCCTGTGCGTCGGCGCGACCGGCTCCGGCAAGTCGGAGCTGCTGCGCACCCTGGTGCTGGCGCTGGCGATGTCGCACTCCTCGGAGATCCTCAACTTCGTCCTCGCCGACTTCAAGGGCGGCGCGACCTTCTCCGGCATGGCCGACATGCCGCACACCTCCGCGGTGATCACCAACCTGGAGGGCGAGCTCACCCTGGTCGACCGCATGCGCGACGCGATCGAGGGCGAGCTGCACCGCCGCCAGGAGCTGCTGCGCTCGGCGGGCAACTACGCCAACATCCACGAGTACGAGCGGGCCCGGGCGGCCGGCGCGGCGCTGGACCCGCTGCCCTCGCTGGTGCTGATCATCGACGAGTTCTCCGAACTGCTCACCGCCAAGCCGGACTTCATCGAGATGTTCATCCAGATCGGCCGGATCGGCCGGTCGCTCGGGGTGCACCTGCTGCTGGCCTCGCAGCGCCTGGAGGAGGGCAAGCTGCGCGGTCTGGACACCTATCTCTCCTACCGGATCGGTCTGCGCACCTTCTCGGCGGCCGAGTCGCGGGCGGCGATCGGGGTGCCGGACGCGTACCACCTGCCGCCGGTGCCCGGCGTCGGGTACCTCAAGTTCGGCGAGGACGTGATGGAGCGGTTCAAGGCCGCGTACGTCTCCGGGCCCTACCGGGCGCCGGGGCAGCAGCGGTCGACCGGCGGGCACCGGGTGAACGCGCGACCGGTGCTGTTCACCGCGGCCCGGGTGGAGCTGCCGGAGCCGGCGGCCGAGCAGGAGGTGCCGCAGACCCCGGAGCAGGACGACGCGCTGGTCGACACCGTGCTCGACGTGTTCGTGCAGCGGATGACGGGCCAGGGCCCGGCCGCGCACCAGGTGTGGCTGCCGCCGCTGGAGGAGGCGCCGAGCATGGACCACCTGCTGCCGCCGCTGCAGGTGGTGCCGGAGCGCGGCCTGACCGCGCCCGGCTTCCCGATGGGCCGGCTGCGGGCGCCGATCGGGATCGTGGACAAGCCCCGGGAGCAGAAGACCGACATCCTGGAGGTGGACTACGCGGGGGCGGCCGGCCACGGCCTGGTGGTGGGCGGCCCGCGCTCGGGCAAGTCGACGGTGGTGCGCACCACCGTCGCCTCGTTCGGGCTCACCCACACCCCGCTGGAGGTGCAGTTCTACCTGCTGGACTTCGGCGCGGGCAGCTTCCGGTCGCTGGCCGGGCTGCCGCACGTCGGCGGGGTCGCCGGGCGCCTGGACGTCGACAAGGTGCGCCGGATGGTCTCCGAGGTGCACGGGGTGCTGAACCGGCGCGAGGAGCTGTTCCGGGCCGCCGGGATCGACACCATCGGGACGTACCGGGCGCGCCGCGCGGCCGGGCAGCTGCCGGACGAGGCGTTCGGCGACGTGTTCCTGGTGATCGACGGCTGGAACACCTTCAAGCAGGAGTTCGAGGTGCTGGAGCCGGTGATCGGCGACATCGCCCAGCGCGGCCTCGGCTACGGCGTCCACCTGATCATCACCGCGGCGCGGTACGCGGAGGTGCGTCCGGCGCTGAAGGACCTGCTGCAGAACCGCACCGAGCTGAAGCTCGGCGACGCGATGGAGTCCGAGGTGGACCGCCGGGTGGCGCAGAACGTGCCGCCGCTGGCCGGGCGCGGCATCACCCCGGAGCGGCTGCACTTCCTCTCCGGCCTGCCGCGGCTGGACGGGGCCTCCACGGTGGACGACCTGCAGGACGGGGTGGCCGGCCTGGTGGCCGCCGTCGACGGGGCCTGGAGCGGGCCGCGCGCCCCGCAGGTCCGGATGCTGCCGGCCGTCCTGGACGGGCACGCGCTCCCGAAGGGCTTCGAGCACCCGGAGCGCGGCGTCGCGTTCGGCGTGGACGAGGCCGAGCTGGCACCGGCCTTCGTGAACTTCGAGACCGATCCGCTGTTCATCGTCTTCGGCGACACCGAGTCCGGGAAGTCGGCGCTGCTGCGGATGCTGGTCAAGCAGATCACCGAGCGGTACACGCCGGACCAGGCGGGCATCGTGGTCGGCGACTACCGCCGCGCGCTGCTGGGCGCCGTCCCGTCGGAGTACCTGGTGGAGTACGCGGCGGCGCAGCCGGCCATGGCGTCCGTCGTGGACATGCTGCGCGGGGCCTGCGCCCGCCGCCTGCCCGGCCCGGACGTGACCGCCGAGCAGCTGCGCAACCGCAGCTGGTACAGCGGCAAGGACATGTTCGTGATCGTGGACGACTACGAGCTGGTCGCGACGAGCTCGGGCAACCCGCTGGCGCCGCTGGCCGAGTTCCTGCCGTTCGCGCGGGACATCGGCCTGCGGGTGATCGTGGCGCGCAGCGCGGGCGGCGCCGGCCGCTCGCTGTACGAGCCGGTGCTGCAGCGGATGCGCGAGCTCGGCGGGCAGGGCGTGATCCTCTCCGGGAACCGGGACGAGGGCGCGCTGCTGGGGGCGGTCCGGCCGATGCCGCTGCCGCCGGGGCGCGGGGTGTTCGTGTCGCGCCGGGCGACCGGCGGGCAGATGGTCCAGACCGGCTGGCTGCCGGTGGCGTGACGGCGGTCCGGCTACGGACGGTGAGCAGAGGGGCCGGACTCCGGGAGTCCGGCCCCTCCGCGTCCCAGGTGCTGAAACGTTACCTAGATCTTTCCGGGCCGGGGCTGCGGTTCCCGCACCCCGGGCGGGGGCCGCCGGACACGTCGGAGGTGCCTGGGCGTACCACTGTCCACCCGGGTCGACGCCTTTGAATATCAGCCTTCAACACTCTGTTCACCTTGGATTCACACGCGATGTGGCCGAGGTAACAAGGCGGACAAACCTCGCAATGACTGAAAGCGATCATCAGATCGCATGTTTATGCCCCGTACTGCAACGGATTCCGAAGCAGTTCCGGCGTTGACGCGATCAATACGCCCAAGGTTCCATTGCGCCCCGGGAGCGACCGACGAAGGACCCGAGCAGCCAGCCAGCGGAGGCGATACCGCTCCCACCCCCAGGACCGCACAGAGCCGATCGGAAGCCAGATGACCGACACGCTTCGCCCGCCACAGACCGTAGCCGCCACGGCGGCCGAGGGCGCCGCTCCCCAGCAGCTCAAGCGCTCGATCGGCGTCGTGGGCGGCACGCTGCTCACGCTGTCGTGCGTCACCCCGGCCTCCACGCTCTTCGTGATCGTGCCGGAGCTCTTCTCCAGCATCGGCAGCGCCACCGCCCTGGCCATCGCCATCGGCACCGTGCTCTGCGTGGCCGTCGCGTTCTGTTACTCCGAGCTCGGCACCCTGATCCCCAGCGCCGGCGGCGAGTACGCGATGGTCGGCACCCTGGCCGGCCGGCTGATGGGCTGGCTGGTCTTCGTGCTGTCGCTGATCGTGGTGATGATCGTCCCCTCGGTCATCGCCCTCGGCACCGCCGACTACCTCGCCCCCGTGCTGCACGTCGACAAGGCCATCACCGGCGCCGCCGTGATGCTCGCCGCCACCCTGGCCGGCCTGCTCGACCTGCGCGCCAACGCCTGGATCACCGGCATCTTCCTGGTCCTGGAGGTCATCGCCGCCGGTGTCGTCTCGGTCCTCGGCTTCGCCCACGCCAACAGCGGCGCCCCCAGCCTGCTGCACGGCGTCGTCAGCGGGGACGACGGCACCGCCACCACGGTGAGCATCGGCGCCGTCGTCGGCGCGCTCGGCATCGCCCTGTTCATCACCCAGGGCTTCTCCACCGCCGTCTACCTCTCCGAGGAGCTGGAGAACCCCCGCCGCAACGTCTCGCGCACCGTGCTCTGGACGCTCGGCATCTCCGCCGCGGTCATCCTCGTCCCGGTCGTCGCCATCACCGTCGGCGCCCCCGACCTGCAGACCCTCACCTCGGGCGACATCTCCGGCATGGTCACCGCCTGGAGCAACTCCGCGGTCGGCACCTTCATCAGCCTCTGCGTCGCGCTGGCCATCATCAACGCCGGCATCGTCATGGTCATCCAGAACTCCCGGGTGCTGTTCGCCTCCGCCCGCGACAAGGCCTGGCCCGAGCCGGTCAACAAGGCCTTCGCCACCCTGGGCCGGTTCGGCTCCCCGTGGATCGCCACCCTGGCCGTCGGCCTCCCCGGCGCCGCGCTCTGCTTCGTCAAGGGCGAGCTGCTGAGCAACATCACCGGTGTCGCCGTCACCGGGATGTACCTGCTGGTCGCGATCGCCGCGCTGCTCTCCCGCCGCGCCCACCACAAGCACGCCCCCGCCTGGCGGATGCCGCTGTGGCCGGCCGTCCCGGTGGTGCTGATCGCCGTCCTGGTCTACGTGATGACCCAGCTCGACGCCGAGCCCCTGCTGTGGACCGGCGGCATCACCGCCGTCGCCACCCTCTACTGGCTGTTCTACCTGCGCCCCCGGCAGGACACCCGCTGGGTGATCAGCCTCCCCGAGGACCAGCAGTCCTGACCCCCACCTCCCCCACCCCCCACGGCAGTGCCCCGGGCTCCCCCGCCCGGGGCACTGCCGTGTCCGGCACTACTTCTTGAGCTTCCAGACCGCCGCGGTGGCGATCGCCTTCAGCTGGTCGTCGCTCAGCGCCGCGGTGCTGCGGGTCGCCTTGGTCCGCTGGCTGCCGCTGTTGTACGCGGCGACCACCACCCGCAGGCCGTCCGCGTGCAGGGTGTCGACGATCCAGCCCGCCGGGTTGCCGGCCTGCTTGCGGACGACCACCTTGGTGCCGTCCGGCTGGGGCGCGACGCCGTCGAAGATCTCCCCGGCCGGGCTCTTGCCGCCGCTCCAGTCCTGCACGTTGATCTCCACCAGGGACTCGCCCCTGCCGTCGTCGACCACGAAGTTCGCGTAGCCCGGCTGGCCGCCGGTCTTCGCCTCGGTCAGCCCGGCGGGCAGCAGCTTCGCGGCGATCGCGAGGATCTCCTCCTGGCCGTACTCGTGGCTGGTGTCCCGCGGCTTGACCGGCGCGGGCACCGGGATCGCGGCGATCACCCGGTCCCAGGACGCGTCGGTGACGACCGCCTTGAGCTGCTCGGCCGACAGCGGGGGCTGCGGGCGGCTGTCCGGCGAGCCCTTCTCCGCCGGGGAGTTCCACTCGGACAGTTCGATCTGGCGGCCGTCCGCGCCGATCAGCTTGGCGTTCCACCACTTGGTGGTGGCCCGCTTGTCCGGGTACTCGTAGCCCTGCAGCACCGTCAGCGTGCCGCCGCCGGGCAGCGTGGTGGTGGTGCAGGCGTCGTACGGGACGAGCTTCCCGTCCGGGCAGGTGTTCTCCGCCCGGCCCGGGTCGCCCTCCCCCAGGCGGCCCAGCGAGATGCCCATCGCGGACCTGCCCCTGCCGTCGTCGAAGACCAGCGAGGCGCCGGCGGCGACGCCGCCTCCCCACGGCTTGCCGTCGGCGGGCTCGGTGCCGGTGCCCCGCCCGTCGGTGACCTGCCCCTTGGGCAGCAGGGCCTGGAAGGCGGCCAGCACCTCGTCGCCGCCGACCGGCTTGACCGCCGGGGAGGCGGCGGAGGTCGCGGGCGCGGAGGGGGCCACCGAGGGGGTACCGGAACCGCTGCCGGCCGCCGGGCTCGGGGCGGCGGCCGCGCGCACCGGCGCCGGGCCGGCGGAGCCGGTGAGGTACAGCGTGCCGGTGCCCACCAGGGCCAGCGCGGCCGCACCGCCCAGCACCGCGGCGGTGGAGCGCCGGCGCCAGCGGCTCCGGCCGCGCCGGTAGCCCCCCGCGACCAGGTCGGCCGGCTCGGTGCGGAAGCCCTCACCGGTGCGGGTCATGGCGTAGAGAAGATCGTCCTCGAACTCTTCGGGTCGGGACATGCGTGGTCACCGTCTCCTTGCGTCGCGGTCTGCGGGACGTGGTGTGCGGGAAGTGGTCTGCGGGAGGTGTCAGCGCGCGGCGAGCTCGGCCAGCGAGTCGCCGAGCAGGGTGCGCAGCCGGGCCAGGGCCCGGGTGGTGCGGGTGCGGACCGCCCCGGAGGAGACGCGCATCGCCTCGGCGGTCTCCTCGACGCTGCGGTCCTCCCAGTAGCGCAGCACCAGGACGGCCCGGTCCTTGGCCGGCAGCCGGCCGAGGGCGTCCAGCAGGGTCAGCCGCAGGGTGCTGTCCGTCTCCCGCCCCTCCGGTTCGGGGAGCTCCCCGGTGGGGCGTTCGGAGCTGGAACGGCGGCGCTGCTGGGCCAGGAAGGTACGCACCATCACGGTGTGGGTGTAGGCCGCCGGGTTGTCGATCCGGTCCCGGCCGCCCGTCCAGGCGCTGCGCCGCCACAGCACGTACATCCGGCTGAGGGCCTCCTGGACGAGGTCCTCGGCGTAGTGGGTGTCGCCGCTGGTGAGCAGGCAGGCCGAGCGGTACAGGTGGCCGGTGCGGACCGAGACGAGTTCCAGGAACTCGGCGTCCTTGGCCTCCCGGCCCGACCTGGTCCACCCCATGCGTACCGCCCCCGTTGCCCGCGCTCCCCGACACCTCTTGGATGCGCCGAGGGGCCCGCGGTGTTACAGGCGCCCCACGGGACTCCTCCGGCCACCGGAGGGGTGCTGCGCACACGGACCGGTCGGCCGCCGTACGCAGCGGTCAGTCGGCGGACCGGCGGCGGTGGTCCCGCAGCACCACGCCGCCGCCGATCAGCAGGGCGACCAGCAGCGCCCCGGCGGCGAGCACGTACGTCGCGGTGCGGCCGTCGCGGTCGGCCTGGGTCTCGCCGAGGCCGACCGGCTGCGGCACGATCGGGGCCGCCGCCAGCTGGACGGGGGCGTCCGGGGCCGGGGTCGCCGGTGCGACGTCGGGCGCCTTGGTGACGGCGCGGACCGGGTCCACCACGCCCCAGCCGATGAACCGGTTCGGGCCGCGCTCGGTGCGCTGCGCGGTCTGCTCGATCCAGGCCCGCACCTGGGCCGGCTTCCAGTCCGGGTGGGCGCCGACCAGCAGCGCGGCGAGCCCGGACACGTACGGCGCGGCGAAGCTGGTGCCGTTGTCCACGCACTGGCCTCCGCGCGGGACGGTGGAGAGCATGTCGACCCCGGGCGCGGCGACCTTCACGAAGGAGCCGTACTGGGAGAACGGGGCGCGCTCGTTGTTGCGGTCGGAGGCGCCGACGGCGAGCACGGTCGGGAAGGCGCCCGGATAGGTGTCGCCCTCCTTGCCGTCGTTGCCGGTGGAGGCGACCACCACGGCGCCGCCGTCCTCGGCGGCCTGGATCGCGGCCTTCAGCTCGTTGTAGCCGCCGAACGCCGCGGTGCCCGCGCCGCGGACGTCCTGGGAGATGTTGATGACCCTGGCCTTGGCCCGGACCGCCTCGTTGACGGCCTGGACGAGGGTGGAGACGTCCCCGTTGCCGTCGCTGTCGTTCTGCCGGATCGAGAGGATCCGGGCGTCGGGGGCGAGCCCGACGAAGCCCGTCCGGTCGCTGCGCCCGGCCGCGATGATGCCGGCCACCTTGGTGCCGTGGCCGACCGGATCGTCCTTGGAGCCGCCCGGGACCTTCTCCTTGGTCTCCCGGTTGACCAGCAGGCTGGGGCCCTCCAGGACCTTGCCGGCCAGCTGCGGGTTCTGGTCGTCCACGCCGGTGTCGATGACCGCGACCAGCACGTCCCTGCCGGTGGTCCGCCCGCCCTGCCACAGCTCGTCCAGCAGCAGCCGCTGCAGCGACCACGGCACGGTCGGCACGTCGGGCGCGTTCTTGGGGCAGTCGCCCGCGGCGGCCAGCCCGGGGCCGCCGTCCGCCGCCGCCGGGGCCGCGAGCGGGCCGCCCAGCACCGCGAGCGCGGCCAGCACCGCGGCCGCCTTCCGGTACCCGCGTCCGGACACCCTGCCACCCCTCATGTCGTCCACCCCTGCCGCGCACCGGGGGCGGGCACCCGGAGCCCGGGTACCCGCCCCCTCACGTCCCCGCCCGGGGACGCGTCGTCACTGCCAGAGCTTGGCGTTGTTGTCCTCGGTGGTCTTGTAGCTGGTCGCCGCGTTGTCCAGCGAGGTGGCGATCTGCGCGCAGACCTTCTGCAGGTCCGCGGCGCGGGTGTCCCACTGGGTCTGGTAGGTCTGGTAGCCCTGCTGGGCGGCGCCCTGCCAGCTGCCGGAGACCTTCTGGACGTCGCTCTTGAGGTCGTTCAGCAGGTGGTCGATGCGGCCGGCCGAGGCGCGCACCTCCTCCGCCGCGTGGTGGACGGTCTCGAAGTTGACGAGGATGTTGTCGGACACGGTGACTCCTTGACGAGGAATGCGGGGCGCCGCACGATCGGCCGCGGGCGCCCCGCCGAGCGGAAGGTCGGAACAGGCGGGTGGTCAGCGCGGTGCGGTGATCAGCCCTGCGCGGAGGCGAACAGCGCCTTCTGCTCCTCTTCGGTGCTCGCGTAGTGCTTGGTGGTCAGCTCGATCGCGTGCTGGATCGCCGTCAGCGACTCCTTCAGCTTCGCGATGTCGGTGTTCACCTGCTCCTGCAGGGTCTTGTAGGCGGTGGCCGCCTGGCCCTGCCAGCCACCGGTGACGCCGTCGACCGTGCTGATCAGCTTCTGCCGCTCGGCCTCGATCTTGCCGACCGCTTCCTCGATCCGCTTGGCGAACGCCAGCATCTCCTGTGCCGTCATCGTGAACTGACCCTGAGCCATGTTCCACCATCCCCCATGAGACAAGCCGTGTGTACGGAGGGCCTCCCGGCCCGAGCCGCCGCATCACCCGAGTGATGCCCACGTGCACTGTAGTCGGCGGGCGCAACCCGCCCAACACCGAGCACAGAGTAGTTACCAGACCATGACACGGGGGCCAATTCCGTTGTCCGGCCCCGCCCGTCAGGCGTTCTGCGGCTGCACGGCGCTCTTCGCGGCCAGCGGCGGACCGGCCGGCACCAGGTTGGACCACTCGCGCGGCACCGGCAGCGGCTGCAGCCCCTGGTAGCCCAACCGGGCCTGGTTGGCGCCGGGTTCGTCCTGCTGCTGGGGCTGCTGGTCCGGCGCGGTGGCGCCCGGCTGCGGGGTCGGCGACTTCGTGGCGCCGCCCCCGCCCGACTGCCCCCCGGGCGGCGCGGTGGCACCCGCGGACGGCGCGGCGGCGGCACCCCGGCCACCGTCGCCGTTCGCCGGAACGGAGTACCGCAGACCGGTCTCGGTGATCAGGAAGTCGGTGCCGGAGCCGCCCGCGGTGTTGTCCATCGCCCGGTAGAAGAGGCCGTGACCGGGGGTCACGTAGGCCGCGCCGGCACCGTTGTTGTACGGCGCCGGGTACGCCGGGCCGGCCCAGACGCTGCGCCTGGGCGTGCGGCCGTCCTCGCCGACGCCGTCGAAGGTGCTGCAGACCACCAGGCGCGGGTCCTGGCGGTCCTGCCAGTTGTTGGCCGGCGCGGCGGCCTTCAGCGGCCAGTCGTCCCCGGCGTTCGGCAGCCGGGTGTCGCCGCCGAACGCGGCGTGGTCGGCCGGGGTCATCTCGTCGCTGCGCGGCTTCCTGTCCGCGTCGTACTTGTAGAGGACCTGGTAGGCCGGGTTCTGCCGGATCAGCTCCGCCTGGAAGGCCGTCACCAGGTACAGCCGGTCCTTGCCGACCACGTAGTTCCGGTCCTGGTAGTGCACCAGCCGGCCGATCCGGCGGTCGGCCTGGTTGCCCAGCGCCACCGAGGAGTTCGGCCCCTGGCTGTCCGCCACCCCGTCGATCTGCGGGAAGACCACCGGGCTGCCCGGCACCAGGGTGTCCAGCCACTCGCGCTTGACCCGCTGCGGCACCGCATTGGGCCCGAAGACCGCGGTGATCAGCGCCTTGCGCTCCTTGTCGTCCGCCTGCGGGGACCCGATCTCGTGCTTGCGCCCCTGCGCGTCGACCAGGAACACCTTCGCGTCTCCCGGCCGGGCGCCCGGCTGGCCCGGCGCCGGCTGCACCGAGACCTGCTGCTCGTCCGCCTGCTGCACCAGCAGCAGTTGGTCCGGGCCGAGCATCCGGTCCCTGGCCGAGAGGGCCGCCGCGTCCTGGCCCGCCGCCACGAACACCGCCTGGTTGACGGTCTCCTGCTTGTCGTCCGAACCCGGGCGGTCGCAGACCGACCACTTCATCGGCCGGCCCGCGTTGTCCTTGCTCGGCAGCTTGTCCGGCGCGTACGGGATGCCGATCGTCGGCCCGTGGTTGGGGTAGGCGTCGAGCACCCCGTCGTCCACCACGACCACCTTGGCGTCGGCCGGCAGCACCAGCCGCGCCGAGGACATGTTCAGCACCTGGTGCAGCCGCTTGGTCCGGCCGTCCGGATCCGTCAGCACCACGTACCGGGTGGTCGACTTCTTGCCCTGGATGACGCTCTTGCCGTCGTCCCAGTGCAGCGGCGCGCTCGGCTTGAACACCCCCCACAGGCCGAACCCGGCGACCACCAGCGCCCCGACCAGGACGCTCGGCAGCACCGCCTTGACCGGCCGCGGCGCGTCCTCGTCGCTGCCGCCGCCGGCGGGCTGCAGGAACGCCCCCACCGTGCGCTTGCGCGCGAACGTGTACGCGTTCAGCTCGTCCCGGCGCGATGCCATCCTCGTCGTCCCCCTCGTCGGACATGGTCAGACCGGCCTGCCCCGCCGCCCGCACCCGCCGGGCGGCGACCCGCGCGAACCCTCTACGATGCGGCAGCAGCCGGTGAGTACCGTACGGGTAGGGTCCGCGAACCAGCCAGCCGGGCCGCGACAACCGATCAGAGAGGTCACCGGGGGATGCCAAGCCAGACCGCTCCAGGACGCCGCGACCCGGCAACGGGCGGGAGGTCGCGCCGCTCCGGCCGGGCGCAGCGCGGCACCGCGGCCGCCGGGGCCGCGCCCGAGCCGCCGCAGCCCGGTGGCGGCGGGCCCGTCGCGGTCCGGGTCAACCCCCGGCCCGGCCTGCTCGGCGGCCGGCTGAAGCTCCAACAGCTCGTCCTCGTCGAGGTCGCGGCCGCGCTGGTCGCGGTCGGCTGGACGATCAGCCGACCGGTCGCCGCCGGGTTCGGCGCGGTCGCCCTGGTCCTGGTCGTGTGCGCCGCGGTCCCGCTGCGCGGGCGCACCGTCGCCGAGCTGCTGCGGGTGCGCGCCGCCCTCAAGTCCCGCCGCCGGCAGGCCCGCAGCACGCTCCCCCCGGCCGGCACCGACCCGGCGCTCGCGCCGGCCCTGGAGCTCGAACCGGCGCTGCGCACCTGCACCCACGCCACCGAGGCCGACCTCGGCGGCCGCCCGGTGCGCCGCGAGACCGGCATGGTCGGCGACGGGACGTTCCTCAGCTCCGTCCTGCTCGTCCAGGCCAAGGACCAGCCGCTGCGCCCGGTGCGGACCGCACTACCGCTGCCGCTGGACGTGGTCTGCTCCGCGCTGACGGTGGACGACATCACCCTGGAGTCGGTGCAGCTCGTCCAGCACACCCAGCCGGCCCCGGCCCCGCACCTGCCCGAGCAGTCCCTCGCCGCCCGCGCCTACCGCGAACTCCCGGACGGCACCGCCACTCCGGGCCTCCGGCTGACCTGGGTCGCCCTCAAGCTCGACCCCGAACGGGCCGCGGCCGCCGTCCGGGCCCGCGGCGGCGGTGAGGAGGGCGCCCGCAAGGCGCTGCAGCGGGTCACCGACCAGCTGGCCGGGCGGCTCAACAGCGCCGGGTTCAACGCCACCGTGCTGGACGAGCGCGAACTGATCGCCGCCCTGGCCATCTCCACCTGCGCCAATCCGATCGCGGTGGCCGGTCGCCAGGGCACCGGCAGCGGCGGCGGCACCACCCGCCGCACCCAGGAGGGCAACCGGTTCTGGCGGATCGACGACCGCTGGCACAGCACCTACTGGATCTCCCGCTGGCCGCAGCTCAGCCGCCCCGGCGGCGCCCCCGGCCGGATCGCCGCCCCCGACCTGGTCAACCTGATCACCGGCACCCCGGCGCTGGCCAGCACCTTCAGCCTGACCGCCGGGCACGGCACCGGCGGCTCGGTCACCGTCAGCGGCCACCTGCGGGTCACCGGGCGCAGCGAGAGCGAGGTGGTACAGGTCGGCCGCCAGGTGGAGACCCGGGCCCAGGGCGCCGGGCTCGGCCTCGTCCGGCTCGACCTGGAACAGGCCCCCGGGGTGCTCGCCACCCTGCCGCTGGGAGGAGCGTCCTGATGGCGTACCAGACCTATCCGGCCCCCGGCCCGCAGCACGGCGCCGAACGGCCCCGGGTGCGGGCGCGGATACTGCCCGGCTTCGGGCTGCGCGGCCCCCGGCGGGAGAAGCACGTGCTCGACCCCGCGGACCTCGGGGCGCTGGCCTTCCCGGTCGGCGACGACGGCGTGGTGATCGGCGCCGACCCGCAGGGGCAGCCCGCGGTGCTCGGCCTGTTCCGGCCCAGCGCCTACGACCTGGTGCTGGTCGGCGGCGTGTGGACGGCCCAGGTCATCGCGCTGCGCGCGGCCGCGACCGGCGCCCGGGTCGCGGTGGAGACCGCCCGCGGGCAGCTCTGGGGCCCGCTGGCGCAGGCCGCCGGCGGGGGACAGCCGTGCGTGACGGTCCACCAGGTCGGCCGGCTCGGCCCGCAGGGCGCCTCGGTGACCTCGCCGGTCCTCGTCGTCCGCGACCTCGGCGCCCGCCCGCCGCGCAGCCGGCTCTCCGCCGCCCCCTGGCAGACCACCCTGACCCTGCTGCCCTACCTGGGCCCCAACGCGGCCCGGGTGCTCAACGCGGCCGACCTGGTGGGCCTGCAGCGGATCTCCCCGCAGGAGGCGGAACTGACCGGCCGGGTGCTCTCGCTCCCCCCGGAGGACGTCGCCGCCCTGCCCGCCCTCGGCGACGACCTCACCCTGTGGACCACCCGGATGCGCCGTCAGTACGTGCGGGCCGTCGCCGGGCCGGCCGAGCAGCAGGTTCTCGGCGGGCCGCGCCGGATGGACTGAGCCGCCGATCCCGGCCGGGGCCCCGGTCGGGATCGGACGCCGCCTTCAAGGGGGGTTGCCGCACGGCCTAGTCTGTGATGCGGCAACGGCACCGCTGAACAAGCGGCGGCGAACACGAGGGAGCCCTAGTGAGCAGCGATCGGGACGGCGTCTACGTCGGCGACAACGCGGCGGAGGACGACGACGACTGGTCGGACGCGCCTGACTACACTCCCCCGTCCTGGTACGTGCAGACGGACGCCGCGGCGGCACCGGCGACCCCGGCCCCGAACCCCGCCGGGCCGACCGCCCCGGTGGCTCCGGCCGCTCCGGTGGCCCCCGTCCCCCCGTCGGCACCGACCGCACCGGCCACCGCCGCCCAGGCACCCGCCGCTCAGGCACCGACCGCCCCGGCCCCCGCCGGCCCGGCTCCGGTGGGCCCCGCCGCCGGCCCGTACCCGTCCGCGCCGGCCCCGGTGCCCGCGCAGGCGCAGCCCCAGGCGCCCGTGGCCGTCCCACCCGTCCAGGCCGAGGCGCAGCACGTCCCGTTCCCGGTGGCCGCCCCGGCGCCGGACCCGGCCGCCCCCGCCCCGGTCACCCCGCAGCCGGTCCCCGCCCCGGTCACCCCGCAGCCGCAGCCCGCCGCCGCCGAGTACCCGCAGGCCGTCGCCCCGGGCTGGCCGGCGGCCGAGGCCGCGGCACAGCCGCACCCGCAGCCCGCACCGCTGCAGCAGCCCGGCCCCGTCCCGGCCGCGCAGCAGCCGTACCCGGTCCCGGCCGCCCAGCCGGCCCCGGCCGCCCAACCGGTGGCGCCCGCCCAGCCGGTGGCGCCGCAGGCGTACCAGCAGCCGGTCCCCGCCCACCAGCCGCAGGACCCGCAGGCCGCCGCGTGGGGCGCCGCCCCGCAGGCCCCGTTCCAGCCGGACCCGGCCCAGCCGCAGCCCGCGGCCCCGCAGCCGGCGCCGGTGGACCCGCGCCAGGGAGGCTGGCCGCAGCCCGCCGCCTACCAGCAGCCGGCCCAGCCGCAGCAGCCCGGCCCGGGGCAGCCCTGGCCGCCGCAGGGCGGCCAGCCGCAGGCGCAGCCCGCCGCGTTCCAGCAGGCCGCCGCGCCGCAGCAGGTCGCGCACGGCGCTCCGCTGGGCTACACCGCCGCGGTCGAGCTGTCCTCGGACCGGCTGCTGCGCAGCCAGCCCAAGCAGCAGCGCCAGCAGCCGCGGTTCCAGTTCGGCGGCAAGGCGGCGGCCGCCGAGAAGTCCCGGAAGCTGGAGATCATCCGCACCCCGGTGCTGAGCTGCTACCGGATCGCCGTGATCAGCCTCAAGGGCGGCGTCGGCAAGACCACGACCACCACCGCGCTCGGCGCGACCCTGGCCAGCGAGCGCCAGGACAAGGTGATCGCGATCGACGCCAACCCGGACGCCGGCACCCTGGGCCGCCGGGTGAAGCGGCAGACCGGCGCGACCATCCGCGACCTGGTGACGGCCATCCCGCACCTGCGCAGCTACATGGACATCCGTCAGTTCACCTCGCAGGACCTCAACTCGGGCCTGGAGATCCTGGCGAACGACGTCGACCCGGCGGTCTCGACCACCTTCAACGACTCGGACTACCGCCAGGTCATCGACGTGCTGGGCCGCCAGTACCCGATCATCCTGACCGACTCCGGCACGGGTCTGCTGTACAGCGCGATGCGCGGGGTGCTCGACCTGGCCGACCAGCTGATCATCGTCTCCACCCCCAGCGTGGACGGTGCCTCCAGTGCCTCGACCACCCTGGACTGGCTCTCCGCGCACGGCTACGCGGACCTCGTGCAGCGCAGCATCACGGTGGTCTCCGGAGTGCGCGAGACCAGCAAGATGATCAAGGTCGAGGACATCGTCGCGCACTTCCAGACCCGCTGCCGCGGGGTGGTCGTGGTGCCCTTCGACGAGAGCCTGGCGGCCGGCGCCGAGGTCAACCTCGACATGATGCGGCCCAAGGTCCGCGAGGCCTACTTCGAGCTGGCCACCCTGGTCGGCGAGGACATCGCCCGGGCCCAGCAGGCCGCCGCCCAGCAGGCCGGGTGGCAGCAGCAGGCGCAGGCGGCCCCGTACCCGCCGCAGGGCGGCCAGCCGGCCCCGCAGCCGTACACGGGTCAGCAGGGACTGCCCGGCCAGGCCGCCCAGCCGGCCCCCGGGGCGCCCTGGGCACCGCAGCCCGGCCAGACCCCGCCGCCGGCCGGGTACGGATACCCGCCGCCGCAGCCCGCCCCGACGGCCTGGCCGCAGCCCGGCCAGCAGCCCCCCGCCCCGCAGCCGGGCCCGGGCTACGGCTACCCGCCCGCCCAGGGCCAGCCGCCGCAGCCCGCGCCGCCGGCCCAGCCGGAGGGCTACCAGCCGCCGCCCGGGTACGGCTACCCGCCGCCGCAGCCCCAGCAGTGACGCCGAAGGGCCCGCCGACCTCGTGGTCGGCGGGCCCTTCCGCGCGGGCGGTGCGGCGCTCGGCGGCCGGCACTCAACAACCGGCGCTCGACGGCCGGCGCTCAGCAGCCGGTCAGCGGCCGTCGGTCAGCTCGCGGGCCTGCTTGACGTCGTCGGCCATCCGGTCGAGCAGCGCCTCGATGGAGTCGAACTTCTCCATCCCGCGCAGGTACGCCAGGAAGTCCACCGCCACGTGCAGCCCGTAGAGGTCCAGGCCGACCCGGTCGATGGCGTAGGCCTCGACGGTGCGGCTGGTGCCGTCGAAGGTCGGGTTGGTGCCCACCGAGATGGCCGCGGGCATCCGCTCGCCGTCGGCGGTCAGCCAGCCCGCGTACACGCCGTCGGCCGGGATGGCGCTGTGCGCCACCGTCTCCACGTTGGCGGTCGGGAACCCGAGCTCGCGGCCGCGCTGGGCGCCGCGCACCACCGTGCCCTCGACCCGGTGCGGGCGGCCGAGGACCTCTCCGGCGCCCGCCATGTCGCCGGACTCGACCAGGCTGCGGGTCAGCGTGGAGGAGAACGGCCGGCCGTCCCCAGCGCTGCCGCTCACCTGGAGGTCGACCACCTCGACGTCGAAGCCGGCCGCCCGGCCCAGCTCGGCGAGCAGCGCGACGTCCCCGGCGGCCCGGTGCCCGAAGCGGAAGTTGGGGCCCTCGATGACGGTCCGTGCGTGCAGCGCGTCCACCAGGACCTGCTGCACGAAGGTCTCCGGCGACTCCTGGGAGAGCTCCGGGGTGAACGGCAGCACCAGCACCGCGTCCACGCCGAGGCCCGCGATCAGCTCGGCGCGGCGCGCCTGCGGGGCGAGCAGCGCCGGGTGGCTGCCCGGGCGGATCACCTCGCGGGGGTGCGGGTCGAAGGTCACCACGACCGTGGGGAGGCCGAGTTCGCGGGCACGCTCGACGGCCCGGCCGATGATCAGCTGATGCCCGCGGTGCACCCCGTCGAACGAACCGATGGTGACGACGCTGCGTCCCCAGTCACCGGGGATCTCCTCCAGGCCACGCCAGCGCTGCACCCTGACCGCTCCTTGTTCCGTACGGCGCGTACCCTCTGTACGCTCAAACGCTCAAACCCGAACCCCTATAGCGTGCCATGCGCCTGCTCCTGCTCCGGCACCGGAATACGGGTTGACCGCACCTGCGCCCGTACGGCCCGCCCGGCGGCGGTCCGCTCCGCCTCCGCGGCGGCGCTCCGGGGATCCCGGCCGGCCGCCACCAGGCCCCGCATCCGGGCCAGCCGGGGGCCCTCCGGCGGAGCCGGGGCGGCGTCCTGCGGCCACTCGGCGAGCAGCCGGGCGAAGGCCGCCGAGCGTCCTGCGCAGCCCACCAGCACCTCGTCCGCCGCCGCCAGCGCGGGCGCCGCCCGGGCCAGCACCGCGCGGGCCCGGGCCGGCCGCTCGGCCGCGCAGTGCTCGGCCAGCCCCTCCACCGCGGCGGTCAGCACCGCCGGGTCGGCCTCGGTGGCGAGCAGGGTGTCGAGCAGCTCGCAGCGCAACGCGTCCGCCGCCGGGTCGGCCACCGGGGCGGACAGCACCCGGGCGAACGGGCGGCGCACGGCGGGCGACCGGGCCGCCAGGGCTCCGCCGAGCAGCACCCGCAGCTCGAGCCGGGCCGCCGGGCCACCGGTCGCCGCGCGGGCCAGCCGCCGGCCCAGGTAGTCGACGGCCACCGGGCCGGCCAGCTCCGGCCGCTCGCGCAGCAGCCGGGCCGCCAGCTCGGCGCCCCGGCGGGTGGCCACCGGGGCCGTCGCGTCGGCGAGCACCCGCAGGGTCTCGGCGACCGCCGCACCGGGGGCGGCCAGCCGGTCCGCCAGCGCGGCCAGGACGGGCTCCGGGTCGCTCTCCAGCGCCGGTGCGAGCGCCGCGGCGGTGAGGAAGGCGTCGCCGCCCGCCCGGTGCAGCGCCAGCGCGGCCGGGAGGTGCCCGGCACGCGTCGCCGGATCGCCGAGCAGCAGGGCGAGGGCGGCTCCGTGCAGGCCCGGCTCGTCCTCGCGGGCGAGCAGGGTCTGCGCGGTGAACCGCAGCAGCCCGGCGGCGGCGCCGACGGCGTGCGGGGCGACCCGCAGGGCGTGCACGGCGGCCGCCACGTGCCGCTCGGGCCGCCGGTCGTGGCTCCAGCGGTCGACCGCCCGGCAGAGCGCGGAGGGCTCCTCGGCGGCGAGCAGGGTGAGCAGCGCGTCCGCCCGCGGGTGCGCGGCGTCGACCAGCGCGTCCGCCAACTCGTCCAGGGCGAGCCGGCGGTGGGCGTGCAGCAGGTCGTGGGCGAGGTCGGCGACGGTGTGACCGGGGCGCCCCGGCAGCCCGCGTCCGTCCTCGAACCAGCCGCAGAGCAGGGGGAACACCGCGACCGGGTCGGCGCGCAGCCGACCGGCCACCGCGGCCAGGTGGCCCTGCCCGGGGCCGTCCGCGACCACCAGGCGGCGCAGCAGGGCGAGTTCGGCCTCGACCGGCAGGCCGAGGCCGGTCCAGAAGGCCGGACCGAACGCCGCTCCCCCGGCCGCCGCGCCGCCGCCCGCCGGACCGTCCCCGGCCCCCGCCCCCTCCGCGGCCGACGCCCGGTCGACGGCCCGGTCTGCGATCCGATCGGCCAACTGCTCCAGCAGCGCCAGGTGTTCGACCGGGTCAGGGCTGGCGGCCAGCCCGGCGGTCAGCAGGCGTCCGGCCCACCAGGCGGGTTCGCTGCCGGGCGGGCGCAGGTCCAGCGCCCGCCCGATCCGGTGCAGCCACGGGTCCAGCGCCGGCGCGCCCCAGGCCTCCGCCAGCTGGCGCAGCGCGGCGACGACCGGGCCGATCCGGTGCCGGGGGACACCGCACGCCCGGCCCGCCGGGACGCGCCCCCCGGCCGGCCCGGTGGGCGTGTCCTCGGCCTCGCCCAGCAGCAGCCGCAGCGCGGCGTCCAGATCCAGGTGCGAGCCCTGCAGCCAGTCGGCGAACTCCCCGTGCGCGAACCGGAAGCCGGTGCCGGCCGGGACGAACAGGCCCTCCGCGAGCACCGCGGTGGCCCAGCCGCCGGCCGCCGGGAACAGCTCCTCGAAGGCCTCCCGGCCCAGCCCGCCCGGATCGGCGCCGAGCATCCGCCGGGCCGCCTCGTGCACCCGCCCGGCGACCGCCGCCGCCAGCCGCCGCACCCGCCCCTGAGCCGGACCGGCCGGCGCGCCCCGCCGGTGGGCGCCGGGGCGCCGGGGCCGGGGGTCCTCGACGAGCCGCCGGGCCACCCGCAGGCACTGCAGGTCCAGGTGGCCGCCGAACAGCTCCGCCCGCCCGCCCGGCTCCCCGCGCAGGCCCTCCGCCCAGAGCTCGCCGGCCAGCCGCACGGCCAGCGGGTGCCGGGCGTCGGCGGCGGCCGGCCACCCCGGCGGCAGCCCGTAGCGGCGGCGCACGCGTTCGGCCGCCTCGGCGGGCAGCGGCCCGAGCCGGTGGCCACCCAGGCTGGGGGCGCCCGGGCCGGCGCCGTCCATCCGGACGGTGGGGGCGCTGGCCAGGTCGCCGTACGGGGCCGGCTCCTCGTCGTACCCGGCGCGGGCCGCGCCGCCGCCCCACGTCTCGGCCGCCAGCCGTTCCCAGGTCTCCTCGGCGCAGGCGGTCAGCAGCCGCGCCCCGCAGCCGGTGAGCCAGTCCCCGGCGCCGCGCAGCCAGCGCGGCTCGAGCGGCGCGGGCGCCTCCTCCGGGCCGTCCAGGACCACCAGCAGCGGGCGGCCGGCCGCCGCGCACAGGGCCGCCACCGGCTCCGGCGCGGGCGCGGGGGTGCCCAGCTCGGCCGCGGCGGCGGCCAGGGCCCGCTCCACCGGCTCGGCCAGCGAGCGGTCCCCGGCCCGTAGGTCCGCGCCGCGCAGCCACAGGGTCGGCAGTTGCCGGGCGCCGTCGGCCCGGCGGGCGGCGAGGGCGGCGAGTTCGGTGGTGCGCCCGCTGCCGGGGGCGCCGACCATGGCGGTGACGGTGGTCCGCGGCTCGTCCCCGGTCAGGCCGTCGGGCCGGTCGACCCGGTCGGCGGCGAGCCCGGCCACCCGGCCCGGTCCGGCCCCGGCGGCGGCCAGCTGGACGGCGGCCAGCCGCAGCACCCCGGCCAGGTTGAGGGCGGGCCCGTAGGCGGGCACCGCGGCGGCGTTGCGCGCCAGGAGTTCGGCCAGCGCGGGGGCGGCCGCCGCCGCGCCGCCGCCGGCCGGCACCGCGGCGAGCGCGCCGCCGTGCCGCGGGCCGCCCAGGGCGGGCGCGGCCAGCGCGACCACGGCGCCGCTGCGGGCGTCGAGCACCGGCGAGCCGGCCGGCACCGAGGCCCCGGTGACCACCGGCGGGTCCAGCAGCAGCACGCCGCCCGGCAGGTGGCGGCCGTCCGGCCCGGTGTACCCGAGGCCGGTGACGCCCAGCAGGCCGCAGCGCAGCGCCACCGCCCGGTCGTCCTCCCCCGCCAGCGCGGGCACCACCACCTCGTGTCCGGCCGCGAGCGCGGCGACCGGCAGCGCGGGTACGGGCAGCCCGCCGACCGCGTCGGTGCGCAGCAGGGCGAGTCCGTGCCCGGGCAGCGCGAGGACGGCGTCGGGGCCGAGCACCCGGGTCTGCCCGCCGGGGGTGTGCAGCACGAGGCGGTCCAGGCCGGCGACGGCCTCGTGCGCGGTGAGGACGGTGCCCCTCGGGTCGGCGACGAACCCTAAGCCGTGCAGCCGCCCGTTGAGGTCCCGGATCCGCAGCAGGTACCGCCCCGGGTCCCCCGCCACCCCGTCGCCGTCCGGCATGCCCGCCATGTGCTCCGCCCCCTCGACTGGCGCCGGCCGCCTCGGGGGCGCGCCGGGTGCCCGCGGCCGTCGCTGCGGGGCCCGTCCCACCGGCGGCCCCGCTCCGTCCGCGGTGGCACCGGCGCGCCTCCTCGGCCTGCTCGCGCGAGGCCCTCGGGCCCGGTTCCGGACCCGCCGGGGAGCCTGCCCGGAGCGGCGGCGGCCCGACCGCGCCCGCGCCGCTCACCACCGGCGTTCACCTCGCGCGCTCCCCCGCACGAGTGAAACCCCCGCCGGGACGGATCCCGACGGGGGTGACAGCAGGGGCGTGCGGGGCGCGTCAGCCGACGAAGACCGCGACCGGCTTCGCCTGGCCGTCCTTCTCCTCGACCAGCGCGAGGAAGCGCCCGTCCGGCCCGTACACCGCGATCGGCCCGTCCACGCCGAGCCCGGGCGCCTTCAGCCGGGCGCCGTGCGACAGCTTCTGCGCGGACGCCTCGTCCAGGTCCCAGCGCGGGAACGCGGCCGCGGCGGCCTCGCCGATCGGCAGCACCTCCAGGCCGGTGGCGGCCTCGCCGGTGACGGCGGCCTCCAGCTCCTCCAGCGTGCGCGCCGACTCCACCGCGTAGGGCCCGACCCTGGTGCGCCGCAGCGCGGTCAGGTGCCCGCCGACGCCGAGCCCGGCGCCCAGGTCGCGGGCCAGCGCCCGGATGTACGTGCCGGAGGAGCACTCCACGGTCACGTCCAGGTCGATCACCGGCGTGCCGTCCTCGGCCACCGCCGCGCGCTGCCCGTGCACGGTGAAGGAGTGGATCGTGGTGGGCCGGGCGGCGAGCTCGAACTCCTCGCCCTCGCGCACCCGCGCGTACGAGCGCTTGCCGTCGATCTTGATGGCGCTGACCTTGGACGGGACCTGCATGATCTCGCCGGTCAGCGCCGCGATCCCGGCGTCGATCGCCTCCCGGGTCACCCCGTCGGCCGGGGTGGCGGAGGTGACCTCGCCCTCCCGGTCGTCGGTGACGGTGGTCTGGCCGAGCCGGACGGTCGCCTCGTAGGTCTTGGCGGTCAGCATCAGGTGGCCGAGCAGCCGGGTGGCGCGCTCGACGCCGATCACCAGCACGCCGGTGGCCATCGGGTCCAGCGTGCCGGCGTGCCCGACCTTCCGCGTCCCGGCCAGCCACCGCATCTTGGCGACGACCCCGTGCGAGGTGATGCCCTCGGGCTTGTCGACGATCACCAGGCCGTCCGGGCCGGTGCCTT
The DNA here is from genome assembly GCF_042873275.1 of Kitasatospora sp. NPDC004745. NCBI lineage: Bacteria > Bacillati > Actinomycetota > Actinomycetes > Kitasatosporales > Streptomycetaceae > Kitasatospora > Kitasatospora sp. NPDC004745. Next base: position 34,479 of record NZ_JBIALK010000037.1, read on the forward strand.
TGCGCTTCATCGGGTTCTTTCTCTCAGGAGCGGTCAAGAGGTGATCAAGGTACCGGCCGCAGCGCGGCCCGGAACCGTTCGACCACCGCGGGCACGTCCTCCCGCGCGCTGAACCCGGCGGCGAAGACGTGCCCCCCGCCGCCCAGCTCGGCACAGGCTGCGGCGACGTCCACCGCGCCCTTGGAACGCGAGGAGCCCCGCAGGGTCCCGTCCGGGTCCTGCTTGAGCACCAGCGCCACCTCCGCCTCGGCGGGGCGGCGCAGGATGTCGATCAGCCCCTCGATCTCCTCGACCGTGACGCTGAACAGCACCAGGTCCTGGTACGGCACCCAGGTCCACACCAGCCCCAGCCCGCCGGCCGCGTCCGGTTCGTAGACGGCCCGGTCGAGCGCGCCCGCGAGCACCTTGAGGTAGCCGAAGGAGGAGGTGTCCCACAGCTGCCGGGAGATCAGGTCGTGCCGGATGCCGGTGGCCAGCAGCCGCCCGGCGAGTTCGTGGGTCGCGGGCGTGGTGGCCCGGTACTTGAACGAGCCGGTGTCGGTGGCGACGCCGGTGTAGAGGCAGGTGGCCAGGTCCTGGTCGAGCTCGACGCCGAGCCGGCGCAGCAGTTCGTCGACCAGCACGGCGGTGGCCGGGGCGGTCGGGTCGATCAGCTGGTGGGTGCCGAAGCCCGGGTTGGAGGCGTGGTGGTCGATCACCACCAGGACGGGCGCGGCGAACGCCTTGTCGTGCAGCAGCCCGAGGCGGCTCTCCGCGGCCACGTCGAAGCAGAGCACCAGCTCGGGGACGTCCGGGACGTCGGCCGCCGGCACGATCAGCTCCTGGCCGGGCAGGAAGGCCAGCGACTCGGGCACGATCTGCGGGTCGTCGCCGAAGGAGACCCGCACCTGCTTGCCGAGCCCGCGCAGCGCCAGCCCCGCCGCCAGCGAGGAGCCCAGCGCGTCGCCGTCCGGGCAGATGTGGCAGATCAGGTCGATCGAGCGCGCCCGCCCGATCTCCGCCACCACCTGCTGCCAGAGCAGTTCGAAGCCGCTCTCCTCGGCGCGCGGCCCCGGAAGCGCCGCGAGGGCACCCTCCACCGTGCTGGTGGAGGACGCCCCCGTGGTCGAACCGGCTCGCGAGGCGGCCTGCGCCGGCTCACCCGCCATGTCTACTCGTCCTCGTCGTCACGCTCGGACGCCGGAACCTTGTACGGGTCCGCGTCGCCGGCGTAGGCCGCCCCCGCGGCGGTGGTGCGCACCGCCGCGTCGATGGCCTTGGCCCGGTCGAGCAGGTCGTCGATGTTCCGGGCGTTGTCCGGCAGCGCGTCCGCGACGAAGGTCAGCGTCGGGGTGAAGCGCACCCCGATCTTGCCGACCTCGGAGCGGATCACGCCCTTGGCGCTCTCCAGCGCGGCGGCCGTGGCCTCGCGCTCGGTCTCGTCACCGAAGACGGTGTAGAAGACGGTGGCCTCGCGCAGGTCGCCGGTCACCCTGGTGTCGGTGATGGTCACGAACCCCAGTCGCGGGTCCTTGATCCGTCGTTCCAGGGTCTGGGCGACGACCACCTGGATGCGGTCGGCGAGCTTGCGCGCCCTTGCGGTGTCGGTCACGTTGCCTCCTCGTGCAGTGGGCCCGGTACCCGGGTGAGCTGCGCACCCGTCGGGGCCCACGCCCCAAAGTACCGGCCCGCGCCCGGCCTTGCGGGCGCTCCGGGTCCTGATCTGTGTGAGAACGGCGACTTCCGCCGACCGCCTCCACAGCTCTCATTCGTCGTCGTCGTTGTGGTAGCGCCTCCTCGCGGAGAGGAGCTGCACCTCGGGGCGGCCGGCGACCAACCGCTCACAGCTGTCCAGGACCTCGGTGACGTACCCGGCTTCGCCGGACACCACCGCCAGGCCGATCTCGGCCCTGCGGTGCAGGTCCTGGTTCCCGGTCTCGGCAGCGCACACGCTGTACTTGCGCTGCAGTTCGGCCACGATGGGCCGCACGATCGAACGCTTCTCCTTGAGCGAGTGGACGTCGCCCAGCAGCAGGTCGAAGGTGAGTGTTCCCACGAACATGTGTGACAGGTCTAGCCGACCTGAAGGCCTCGGGGGCACCGCCCGGAACCGGGCCGGTGCTTCGTCGTTCGACTACCGGGACCCTACACAGCGAGACCGGGGCCGGTCGACGGAAATACCACCCGTCGACCGGCCCCGGATTCCACCGACTACGAGCGCGGCTTCTCGCGCATCTCGTAGGTCTCGATGACGTCGTCGACCTTGATGTCGTTGAACGACCCCAGGGTGACACCGGCCTCGAAGCCCTCGCGGACCTCGGTCGCGTCGTCCTTGAAGCGGCGCAGACCCTCGATGGTGAGGCTCTCCGCCACGACCTTGCCGTCGCGGATGAGGCGGGCCTTGGCGTTGCGGCGCAGCAGGCCCTCGCGGACCAGCACACCGGCGATGTTGCCGAACTTGGAGGAGCGGAACACCTCGCGGATCTCCGCGGAGCCGAGGCGGACCTCCTCGTACTCCGGCTTGAGCATGCCCTTGAGGGCGTTCTCGATCTCCTCGATCGCCTGGTAGATGACCGAGTAGTACCGGACGTCCACGCCTTCCTTGTCGGCCGCGGTGCGCGCACGGCCTTCGGCGCGCACGTTGAAGCCGATGATGATGGCGTCCGAGCCCATCGCCAGGTCCACGTCGGACTCGGTGATGGCACCCACACCGCGGTGCAGGACCCGGAGCTCGACCTCCTCGCCCACGTCCAGCTTGACGAGGGCGTCCTCGAGGGCCTCGACCGAACCGGAGACGTCACCCTTGATGATGAGGTTGAGCTGCTCGATGGAGCCGGCGGCGATGGCCTTGTCCAGGTCCTCCAGGGACACCCGGACCCGACGCTGCGCGAAGGCGGCGTTGCGGTCGCGGGCCGAGCGCTTCTCGGCGATCTGGCGGGCGGTGCGGTCCTCGTCGACGACGATGAAGCTGTCGCCGGCGCGGGGCACCGAGGTCAGACCGAGCAGCAGCACCGGGCGGGACGGGCCGGCCTCGGAGAGGCTGTTGCCGTTCTCGTCCAGCATCGCGCGGACGCGGCCGTAGGCGTCGCCCACGACGATCGAGTCGCCGACGCGGAGGGTACCGCGCTGCACGAGCACGGTCGCCATGGCGCCGCGGCCCTTGTCGAGGTGGGCCTCGATGGCGATGCCCTGCGCGTCCTGGTCGGGGTTGGCCCGCAGGTCGAGCGAGGCGTCCGCGGTGAGGACCACGGCCTCCAGCAGCTGGTCGATGTGCAGACCCTGGCGCGCGGAGATGTCGACGAACATGGTGTCGCCGCCGTACTCCTCGGCCACCAGACCGAACTCGGTCAGCTGACCGCGGACCTTGGTCGGGTCGGCGCCCTCGACGTCGATCTTGTTGACGGCGACCACGATCGGCACGCCGGCGGCCTTGGCGTGGTTCAGCGCCTCGACCGTCTGCGGCATGACGCCGTCGTTGGCCGCGACCACCAGGATCGCGATGTCGGTGGACTTGGCACCACGGGCACGCATGGCGGAGAACGCCTCGTGACCCGGGGTGTCGAGGAAGGTGATCGGGCGCTGCTCGCCGTTCACCTCGGTGACGACCTGGTAGGCACCGATGTGCTGGGTGATGCCACCGGCCTCGCCGGCCACCACGTTGGACTTGCGGATCGCGTCCAGCAGTCGGGTCTTACCGTGGTCGACGTGACCCATGACGGTGACGACCGGCGGGCGCGGGGCCAGCTGGTCCTCGTCGCCCTCGTTGGCGCCGAAGTCGATGTCGAACGACTCCAGCAGCTCGCGGTCCTCGTCGTCCCGGCTGACGATCTCCAGGACGAAGCCCATCTCGCCGGCCAGCAGCTCGAGGGTCGCGTCGGAGACCGACTGGGTCGCGGTGACCATCTCACCGAGGTTGAACATCACCGAGACGAGCGCGGCCGGGTTGGCGTTGATCTTCTCGGCGAAGTCCGTCAGGGACGCACCGCGCGACAGACGGACCGTCTGGCCGTTGCCGCGGGGCAGCATCACACCGCCGACGGACGGGGCCTGCATGGCCTCGTACTCCTGGCGCTTCGCCCGCTTCGACTTGCGACCGCGCGCCGGGCGACCGCCCGGGCCACGACCGAAGGCACCCTGCGTGCCACCACGGGCACCCGGGCCGCCCGGACGGCCGCTGAAGCCACCGGGACGCGGACCGAAACCGCCGCCACCACCCGGGGCACCGCCACCGGGACGCGGGCCGCCGAAGCCGCCGCCACCGGCCGGGCGCGAGCCCGGACCGGCCGGACGGCCCTGGAAGCCGGGACGCGCGCCGCCCGGAGCACCCGGACGACCGCCGGGGCCACCGGGGCCACGACCGCCGGGGCCCGGACGCGGGCCGGGAGCCGGACGCTGCGGCATCATGCCGGGGTTCGGGCGCGGCATGCCGGACGGGGTCGGGCCGCCGGGACGCGGCGCGGCCGGACGCGGCATGCCGTCGGGACGCGGAGCACCACCCGGACGGGGGGCACCGGCACCCGGAGCACCCTGGCCACCCGGACGCGGACGGTCGCCGCCCGGACGCGGGGCACCACCGGGACGCGGCGCACCGGCACCCGGCGCACCGGCCGGACGCGGGGCACCGGCACCCTGGGCACCGGCCGGACGCGGACGGTCGCCGCCCGGACGCGGACGGTCGCCGCCCTGGGCGCCCTGACCGGCCGGACGCGCACCCGGCGCGCCGGGACGGCGGTCGCCGGGGCGGGCCATGCCGGTGGCGCTGCCCGAGGTGAACGGGTTGTTGCCCGGACGCGGGCCGGCCGGACGCGGGCCCGGACGGGCGCCGCCGCCGGCGGCGGGACCGGCCGGACGCGCGGCCGGGGCGGCCGGACGCTGCGCCTGGGTCTCACCGGCGGGAGCCGGCGAGGAGAACTCGGCCGCGGGCGCGGCCGGGGCCGCCGGGGCGGCGGGACGCGCCGCCGGGCGCGGGCCCGGGGTCGGTCCGGCCGGCTTCGCGGCAGGGGCGGCCGGAGCGGCGGGAGCCGCGGCGGCCGGGGTCGGACGGGGACCGGGGGTCGCGCTGGGGCGCGGACCCGGGGTCGGAGCACCCGGCTTGGGTGCACCCGCGGCGGCAGAGCCGCCGGCGGGCTGGGGCGCCGCGGTCTTCCGCGGGCCCGGCTTGGCAGCGGAGCCACCACCGGTGGGGGCAACGCCAAGCGCGTCAGTCAGCTTGCGCACGACCGGCGCCTCGATCGTCGAGGACGCCGAACGGACGAACTCACCGAGCTCGGTCAGCTTGGCCATGACGGCCTTGCTCTCCAAGCCAAGCTCCTTGGCGAGTTCGTAAACCCGGACCTTAGCCACTTCACTCCTGTCTATGAGTCCGGGGTGTCTCGTCCGCCGGACCGTCGCTACTTCATGGGCGTACCCATCGCGTACTCATCGCGTACTCATCGAGTGCTCATCGCAATCTCGACCTACTTCCACATCGCGAGGTACCTGACTGGTGGCACGGCGCGCGGCTGCCCGCGCACTGTGCTTGTTGCGGTGGTTCTTCCGCCGCCTGAGCTGAGCGGCGGCCGTTGCGGGCGGCCGCACCGGGCGCTCAGGGCGCCGGGGTGTCGCCGGTCCGCTCCTCGATGAACCCGCGGAGCCGCTCCGTGTCGAGCGCGCCCTGGAGCCGGAAGGCCCGGGGGAACGCCCTACGGCGGACCGCGAGGTCGAGGCAGGCCGGGTCGGGGTGCAGGTGCGCGCCCCGGCCCGGCAGTGCGCCACGGGGATCGGGGACGCAGACGCCCTCGACCGCCGTGACACGCAACAGCTGGTGCTTGGCCGCTCGCTTGCGGCAGCCCACGCAGGTGCGTTCCGGGCGTGCTCGGACGTGCGTCCGGCCAGACGAAGGCAAGTCTACCCCTCCGAAGGGACATGGCGCCGCCCCGCCGATCCCGCCCGGACCGGCGGAGCGTCTAGGACAACACTGACGACCGGGTGGATGCCACCCGATTACGACCGGCCGTGACCGCCCTCGGGGCGGTCGCCGTCCTCCGGCTGCCCCTCGGTGTCCGGCCGGATGTCGATCCGCCAGCCGGTGAGACGGGCGGCGAGGCGGGCGTTCTGCCCCTCCTTGCCGATCGCCAGCGACAGCTGGTAGTCGGGCACGATCACCCGTGCGGAGCGCTGGGCGGCGTCGACGATCTCCACGCTGGTCACCCGCGCGGGGGACAGCGCCGCGGCGACCATCTCGCGGGGGTCCTCGGACCAGTCCACGATGTCGATCTTCTCGCCGTGCAGCTCGCCCATCACTGCGCGCACCCGGCTGCCCATCGGGCCGATGCAGGCGCCCTTGGCGTTCAGCCCGGCCCGGCGCGACCAGACCGCGATCTTGGTGCGGTGGCCGGCCTCGCGGGCGATGGCGGCGATCTCCACGCTGCCGTCCGCGATCTCCGGGACCTCCAGCGCGAACAGCTTCTTCACCAGGCTCGGGTGCGTGCGCGACAGCGTGACCGAGGCCCCTCGGACACCGCGGCGCACCGCGACCACGTAGCACTTCAGACGGGTGCCGTGCCGGTAGTCCTCGCCCGGGACCTGCTCCTGCGGCGGCAGGATGGCCTCCAGCTTGCCGATGTCGACCAGCACGTTCTTCGGGTCGTTGCCCTGCTGGACGACACCGGTGACGATGTCGCCCTCCTTGCCCGCGTACTCGCCGAAGGTCTGGTCGTCCGCGGCGTCGCGCAGCCGCTGCATCATGACCTGGATGCCGATGCTGGACGCGATCCGGCCGAAGCCGTTCGGGGTGTCGTCGAACTCCTTCGGCTCGACGCCCTCGTCCAGCTCCGCCGGGTCCTCCGTCGCCCACACGGTGACGTGGCCGGACTTGCGGTCCAGGTGCACCCGGGCGCGGCGGCGCGAGCCCTCGGTGCGGTGGTACGCGGTGAGGAGGGCGGACTCGATGGACTCGACCAGCAGGTCGAAGGGGATGTTCTTCTCGTTGACCAGCGTGCGCAGGGCACTCATGTCGATGTCCACGGCTACGCCTCCTCGTCTTTCGTCACGTTCGTCATGGTCCAGGCGGTGCGCAGGTCACTCCGCACCGTCGTCCCCCTCCTCGGAGGCGTCGCCGTCCGCGAAGTCCGCGGTCTCGTCGAGGAGCTGCTCGTCCTTGCGGTTGAACTCGACCTGCACGCGCGCCCGGTCCACCTCGGCGTACTCCAGCCGACGCTCCTTCGGGCGGCCGCGGCCCTTCACCGGCTGCACCTCGACCAGCGCGCCGTCCTCGTCGGCCTCCAGCACCCGGGCGACGATCTCCCCGCCGTCGACCAGGTGGATCGCGGCCAGCCGGCCCTGGGCCCGCTGCCAGTGCCGGGGCAGGAGCAGCGGACGCTCGGCGCCCGGCGAACCCACCTCCAGCAGGTAGGCCTCGTCACCCATCAGGTCCGACTCGTCCAGGGCCTCGCCGACCACCCGGCTGAACTCGGCGATGGTGTCCATGTCCACGCCGCCGTCGGTGTCGACGTCGATCTGCACCTGCCGGCGGTTGCCCGCCCGGGTGACCTTGACGTCCTCCAGGTCCAGACCGGCCTGCGCGGCCAGCGGCTCCAGCAACGCGCGCAGCCGGTCGGTGTGGGTGGTGCTCATCCGGGTGGACTCCTCGGCCGCGTCTGCTGTTGTCAGAAGGTCGCGCCGCGACCCCGGCGCCGGGATACGGCGCGCACCGGGTCACGGCAGCTCGGCCCAAAGCCTAGCCGGTGAAGCCGCCAACCACCGATTCCGGACCACCCCCGACCGGTCGCACGCCACCCACTGCGAGCAAGCTCACACCGGTCCGGACAGGCCTTCGTGATCCGAATCAGTGCCCGGAAACATGGGGATTCTGTAATCATTCACGCCTACGAGGGCAGGCGGGGAGTCCGTCCTCCCGTACACGCCCCGGAGTGACACCGATGCAGCCGCCCAGCCGACGGACCCTCCTGGCCCTCGGACTGCTCCTCCTCGCCACCGCCTGCACGGGCGGACACGGCGGCAACGGCGCGGCGCCCGGCGACCGCGGCACCGCCCCCAACCCCGACGAGCCGGTCATCCTGCGCGCCGTCGCCGCCACGGACACCCTGCTCACCGGCTACGACACCCTGCTCGCCACCCCGGCCGGGGCCGCGGACAAGGACCTGGCGGCGCTGCGCGCCGAGGTCGTCCGGCACCGGGCCGCCCTCGCCCACGACCTGCCCGCCGCCTCCGTCCCGCCCGCGCCGGGCGCCGCCCCGGCCACCTCCGGCAGCGCGAGCACGGCCCCCGGCCCGACCGCGACCCCGCCGGCCACCGCCGTCGGCACCCCCGCCGCGCTGGCCGCCCTGGAACGCCAGACCGCCCGGACCCGGCTCGCCGACCTGGCCGCAGCCCGCCCGCCGCTGGCCCGGATCCTGGCCTCGATCGCCACCTCCGACGTGCTGCACGCCGTCGCGCTCGGCGACAACACCCCGCTGGTCACCCCGCCGCCCGCCCCGACCGCCGCGCCCACCGGCACCCCGTCCGGCCCGGCCGCCCCCGGCTCCGCCGAACCGTCCGGCTCCCCCTCACCGGCCGCCGCCCCGCCCACCACCGCCACCACCCCGGCCGCCACCGCCCCGCCCGGCGCCGTCGCCGCCCTCCAGGGCGCCCTCGGCGCCGAGCACGCCGCCGTCTACGGCTACGGCGTGGTCGGCGCCCGGCTCCCCGACGACCAGCAGCGCGCCGACGCCCGCACCGCCTACGCCGCGCACGAGGCCCGCCGGGACGCCTGGCAGCGGCTGGTCGGTTCGCTCGGCGCCACCCCCTCCGCCGCCGCGGCCGGCTACCAGCTCCCGTTCGCCGTCACCGACGCGGCCGCCGCCGGCCGGCTCGCCGCCCACCTGGAGACCCGGCTCACCACGGTGTACGCCGACCTGGTCTCCGCCGTCCCCGGGCCGGAGCGCACCGCCGCCGCCGACGCGCTGCGCGAGTGCGCCCTCCGGGCCCACCGCTGGGGCGCCCCCGACCAGGCCTTCCCCGGCATCCCCGACACGCCCCCCGGCCCGTCCCCGTCAGCCCCGGCGACCGCCTCCGCCCCGGCCACCGCAGGCAGCACGGGCTGAGCGCCCCGCCCGCCCTGCCCCCGCCCTGACCCGTGCCACCGACCCCGCGGCACTGACCTGCGAGTTCACCCCCATGACCGACAATGGACGGAGCAGTACCCACGGGGGAGCGTCAACCGGAAGGCCGGCATGTCGGGAGCAGCAGCACAGATCACCGTCCCCACCTGGCTGGCCCGCGGCGTCACCGCGGGCGAGGGCGACCGGGGCCGGCAGTGGCTGGCGGGCCTCCCCACCGCGGTGGCCGCCCACCTCGCCCGCTGGGACCTCACCCTGGAACGGGTGCTCGACCCGGGCGGCAGCCTGAGCCTGGTCGCCTACGTCCACCGCGACGACCTCTCCCCCGCCGTCCTCAAGGCCGGCCTGCGCACCCACGAGACCGCCCACGAACACGCCGCCCTGTCCCACTGGGCCGGCCGCGGCGCGGTGCTGCTGCTGGACGCGGACCCGGCCGAGGGCGTCCTGCTCCTGGAACGGCTGCACGGCGACATCCCGCTGCGCTCGCTGGCGGAGGCGAAGGCCATGCTGGAGGCGACCAGCCTGCTGCACCGGCTCTGGACCCCCCTGCCCGAGGGGCACCCCTTCGCCACCCTCGCCGAGCGGGCCGCCGACACCGCGCAGCGGCTGGAGCGGCACCGCACGCTGCCCGGCGCGGCCGAGGCGCAGCCCCTCGTCACGGAGGCCCTGGAGACGGCCCGCGCGCTCACCGGGTCCGCGGCCGAGACCTTCCTCCTGCACGGGGACTTCCACCACGGCAACGTGCTCGCCGCCGACCGGGCGCCCTGGCTGGCAATCGACCCGCGCCCGCTGGCCGGGGAACGCGCCTACGACCTGGCCCGGCTCGCCCTGGAACGCGCGGACACCCTGATCGGCTCCCCCGGCGCGCCCGCGGCCGTCCGCCGCCGGCTGCACCAGCTCGCCGACGCCCTGGACGTCGACCGGGAGCGGCTGCGCGGGTGGACCCTGTTCCGCTCCGTCGACCTCGGCCTGCGCGCCCTGGCCGCCGGCCGCCACGAGGACGCCGAACTGCACCTGGAGTTCGCCGGGCAGCTCTGAAGCCGCGCCGCCGGCACCCGCCGGCCCCGGAATCCGCCCGGTCGCCGGGCGGCGGTCAGAACCGCCCGGACGGCCCGGGCCCCCGCAGCGGCAGCCGCGCCCCCATCACCGCGTACAGCCGGTCGGTGGCCGGGAACCGCACCGCGCGGGCCAGGTCCTGGTAGCCCAGCGCGCGGTAGAGCCGCCGGGCCGGGGTCTCCGCGTCGATCGCGGAGAGGATGCTGCGGTCCAGGCCGGAACGGTCGCAGAGGGCCCGGATCAGCCGCGAGCCCACGCCCTGCCCCTGGAAGTCGGGGAGCACGTGCAGCTCGGTGACGGCGAACACGCCGTCCAGCCAGTCCCCGTGGCCGCGCGCGGTCAGGTACGGCTCGATCACCGTGCTCCACCAGTGCTCGCGCTGGTTGGGCATGCCGTAGCCGAACCCGACCAGCCGGCCGCCGCTCATCGCCCCGAAGGCGACCACCCCGGGCTGGCGGGCGTGCCGGCCCACGATGTGCAGCCGTACCGCGACCTCCTCGGGGGTGAGCCCGAAGGCCACGGCCTGGACCTCCAGCGCCGTCGGCGCCCAGGCCGCAAGGTCGATGGCCTCGATCGTCACCCCGGTCAGCTGATCCATGCTCCGGACGTTACTACCCGCGCGGCCGTGGCGCGGGCGAAGATCGGAACCGGACCGCGCGGGACCGGACCGGACCGCCGGCCCGGCGGAAGGGCTCAGAACAGCACGCTCATGAACGCCCCGACCTCGCGGAACCCCACCCGCCGGTAGGCGGCCCGGGCGCGCAGGTTGAAGTCGTTGACGTACAGCGAGACCACCGGCGCGACCTCGCGCAACGCGATGCCGAGGACGGCGGCCATGCCGGTCTCGGAGAGCCCCTGGCCACGGTGCTCGGGCGCCACCCAGACCCCCTGGATCTGGCAGGCGCCCTCGGTGACGGCGCCGATCTCGGCCTTGAAGACGACCCGGCCGTCCTCCCCGAAGCGTGCGAACGACCGTCCGGTGGAGACCAGTTCGGCGACCCTGGCCTGGTAGAGCAGGCCCCCGTCGCCGGCCAGCGGGGAGACCCCGACCTCCTCCGTGAACATGGCGACGCAGGCCGGCATCAGCGCCTCGACCTCGTTGCGCCGCACCCGCCGCACCAGCGGGTCCGGGGCGATCTCGGCCGAGGGCGCGGTGGTGGCCAGCAGCGGCTGGTGGGCGCGGACGTCGCGGGCCGGGCCCCAGCTGCGCTCCAGCAGCGCCCAGAAGGCCGCGGTGGACTCCGCCGGCCCGACGATCGAGGAACAGCGCCGGCCCTGTCGGCGGGCCCGCTCGGCGAAGGAGGCCACGGCCTCGGGCCCGGCGTTGACCAGGACGAGGTTGGCCCCGGCGTAGCAGAGCGCGGCCAGCGCGCCGTCCCCGTCGTACCAGCCCCACATCTCGCCGCCGAGCCGCCAGGGGTCGAGACCCACCGCCTCGACCCGGGTGGCGACGAACGCGTTGGCGACCGGGTCGCGGTGGAGGATCTCCAGGGCGTCCGCCAGGTCCGGGGGCTCCAGCACGCGGGTGGTGGCCAGGGCGCGCGCGGCCTGGAACGAGCTGGGGAGCATCACACCTCGATCGAGCATCGAGACAGCACCTCACTGAGACGACTCTGGCCGCACCCTACTCCGTGGCCCCACCCGGCTACGGCCGCGGGGCCGTCCGCGCACGGACGGCCCCGCTTCCGGAAGAACAGCGCGCGGCGGACCCGCGCGGACCCCACCTGCTCAGTCGGCGGCGACGACGGTCGGCGCACCGGCCTCGACGCCCTCCTCCTGCATCTGCTCGGCGAGCTTGAGGGCCTCCTCGATCAGGGTCTCGACGATCTTCGACTCGGGGACGGTCTTGATGACCTCGCCCTTGACGAAGATCTGGCCCTTGCCGTTGCCGGAGGCGACACCGAGGTCGGCCTCGCGGGCCTCGCCGGGGCCGTTGACGACGCAGCCCATGACGGCGACGCGCAGCGGCACCTCCATGCCCTCCAGGCCGGCGGTGACCTCCTCGGCGAGCTTGTAGACGTCGACCTGGGCGCGGCCGCAGGACGGGCAGGAGACGATCTCCAGGCCGCGCTGGCGCAGGTTCAGCGACTCCAGGATCTGGATGCCGACCTTGATCTCCTCGGCCGGCGGCGCGGAGAGCGAGACCCGGATGGTGTCGCCGATGCCCTCGGCGAGCAGCGCGCCGAAGGCGACGGCGGACTTGATGGTGCCCTGGAAGGCGGGGCCGGCCTCGGTGACGCCCAGGTGCAGCGGGTAGTCGCAGGCGGCGGCGAGCTGGCGGTAGGCCTGGATCATCACGACCGGGTCGTTGTGCTTGACCGAGATCTTGATGTCGCGGAAGTCGTGCTCCTCGAACAGCGAGCACTCCCAGAGCGCCGACTCGACCAGCGCCTCGGGGGTGGCCTTGCCGTACTTCTCCAGCAGGCGCTTGTCGAGCGAGCCGGCGTTGACGCCGATCCGGATCGGGACGCCGGCGTCCTTGGCCGCCTTGGCGATCTCGCCGACCTTGTCGTCGAAGGCCTTGATGTTGCCGGGGTTGACGCGGACCGCGGCGCAGCCGGCGTCGATCGCGGCGAACACGTACTTCGGCTGGAAGTGGATGTCCGCGATCACCGGGATCTGGGACTTCCTGGCGATGATCGGCAGCGCGTCGGCGTCGTCCTGGGAGGGCACGGCCACCCGGACGATCTGGCAGCCGGACGCGGTGAGCTGGGCGATCTGCTGCAGCGTGGCGTTGATGTCCGAGGTGACGGTGGTGGTCATCGACTGCACCGAGACCGGGGCGTCGCCGCCGACCGGGACGTTGCCGACCATGATCTGCCGGGATACGCGGCGCTTGGCCAGCGGCTTGAGCGGCAGGGACGGAATACCGAGCGAGATCGCGGTCATGTGCGCAGGGTTCCCCGGGGTTGAGGTGTGGTCGTCCGCCCCGCCGTCGGGACGGCGGAGGCCGGGCGCGCCTCGATCGCGCACCCGGCCTCCACGGTACGGCACGGCGCAGGGGCCCAGCACACCCGCCGTACCCGAACGCCCTAGCCGATCTTCACCGGGTTCACCAGGTCGGCGACCATCACGAGCAGGGTGAAGCCGATGAAGATGCTGGCCACGACGTAGGCGACCGGCATCAGCTTGGCGACGTCGAACGGTCCCGGATCGGGCCGGCGGAACATCCGTGCGAGCCGTCGGCGGACCGCCTCCCAGGCCGCACCGGCGATGTGACCGCCGTCCAGCGGCAGCAGCGGCAGCATGTTGAACAGGAACAGCGACAGGTTGATGCCCGCCAGCAGGTTGACGAACATCGCCACCCGCTGTTCGGCGGGGAGGTCCAGGTTGGCCAGCTCGCCGCTGACCCGGGCCGCGCCGACCATGCCGATCGGGGAGTCCGGATCGCGCGGGGCGTCACCGACGACCGCGTTCCACAGACCGGGGATCTTCCCGGGCAGGGCGGCCAGCGACTTCACGCCGCCCTCGGCCATGTCGTACATCCGGTCGACGGACTGCCCGAAGCCCAGCCGCACGACCCCCTGGCCGGGGGTGAACCCGAGGAAGCCCGCCTGGACGGTCTGGCCCTTGAGGGGGAGGCCCCGGTCGTCGTACTTCTGCACGTCGTTGACGGCGATGACGGGCGACAGGGTGAGCTGCTGCCCGTCCCGCTGGACGACGATGTCCACCTTCTGCCCGGCCGACCTGCGGATGTCCGCCTGGAGCTGGTCGTAGTCGTGGATCCGGTCGCCGCCGAAGGAGAGGACCTTGTCCCCCTGCCGCAGGCCGACCTCGTTGGCCGGGGTCTTGGGCGCGTCGGCGGGGCACACGTCGGTGGGCTGGCCGGCCTTGACGACGCACTGCGCGACCGAACCGATGGTCGGGATCGCGGTCTTGACGCCGAAGCCCATCATGACCGTCAGGAACAGGCCGAAGGCCAGCACCAGGTTCATGAACGGCCCGGCGAACATGACGATGATCCGCTTCCACGGCTTGCGGGTGTAGAACAGCCGCTGCTCGTCGCCCTCCTGGAGCTCCTCGTAGGAGGCCTCCCGGGCGTCCTCGATCATCGTGCGCCAGGGCGAGCTGCTGCGCTTGGTGATCCGGCCGTCCTCGCCGGGCGGGAACATCCCGATCATCCGGATGTAGCCGCCCAGCGGGATCGCCTTGAAGCCGTACTCGGTCTCGCCCTTCCTCCGCGACCAGACCGTCGGACCGAAGCCGACCATGTACTGCGGCACCCGGATGCCGAACAGCTTGGCCGTGGACAGGTGGCCCAGCTCGTGCCAGGCGATCGAGATCAGCAACCCGACCACGAAGACCAGGATGCCGACCACCCACATCACCGTTGCCACCGCTGCTCCTCCGTCATGCCGCTCCGCTCTTCGTCTTGTCTTACCGCAGTCGCGCCCGTGCCGGTACCGGCACGGGCCCACCCGGGCGGGCGCGACCCGGACCGCCGGACCGCCGCCGTCAGCCCGCCGCGAGCTCGCGGGCCCGGGCGCGGGCCCAGTCCTCCGCGTGCAGGACGTCCTCGACCGTCAGGGAAGTTCCCGACCCGGGCGTCCCGTGCTCCGCGACGACCTTGGCAACAGTGTCCACGATCCCCGTGAAGGCCAGGCGGCCCTTCAGGAAGGCCTCCACGCACTCCTCGTTGGCCGCGTTGAACACCGCGGGCGCCGTCCCGCCCAGCGTGCCGACCTCGCGGGCCAGCTCCACCGCCGGGAAGGCCTCGTCGTCCAGCGGGAAGAACTCCCAGGTCGCGGCCTTGGTCCAGTCGCAGCCGGGGGCCGCGTCCGGCACCCGGTCCGGCCAGCCCATGCCCAGCGCGATCGGCATCCGCATGTCCGGCGGGCTGGCCTGCGCCAGCGTCGAACCGTCGGTGAACTCCACCATCGAGTGCACCACCGACTGCGGATGGACCACGACCTCGATCCGGTCGAAGGGCACGTCGTACAGCAGGTGCGCCTCGATCACCTCCAGGCCCTTGTTGACCAGGGTGGCCGAGTTGATCGTCACCACCGGGCCCATCGCCCAGGTCGGGTGCGCCAGCGCCTCCTGCGGGGTCACCCCGGCCAGCTGCTCGCGGCTGCGGGTGCGGAACGGGCCGCCGCTGGCCGTCACCACCAGCTTGCGGACCTCGGCGCGGGTGCCGCCGGCCAGCGCCTGGAACAGCGCGGCGTGCTCGGAGTCCACCGGGACGATCTGCCCCGGCCTCGCCACCGCCTTCACCAGCGGGCCGCCCACGATCAGCGACTCCTTGTTGGCCAGCACCAGCACCCGGCCCGCCGCCAGCGCGGCCAGCGTCGGGCGCAGACCGATCGAGCCGGTGATGCCGTTCAGCACCGAGTGGCACTCCACGGCGGCCAGCTCGGTCGCCGCGTCCGGGCCCGCCAGCACGGTCGGCAGCGGCGCACCCGCCGCCTTCGCGGTCAGCGCCGCGCGCAGCGCCGGCTCCGCGGCCGGGTCCGCGACCGCCACCGTGTGCACGCCCAGCCGCAGCGCCTGCTCGGCCAGCAGCTCCACCCGGCCGCCGGCCGCCGACAGGGCGACCACCCGGAAGCGGTCCGGGTTGCGGAGCACCACGTCGATGGCCTGGGTGCCGATCGACCCGGTGGAACCGAGGATCACCAGCTCCCGGGGGCCGGAGGGGTCCTGCACGGTGGGCGTGAAGCGCAGCTGCGGGTGGGCGAGCGAAGTCATGCGCCCATTGTGTCCTGCCCCGGGCCCTGCCCAGGCCGCGTCCGGCGGATCCGCGCCCCCGGGGCGCTCCCCGACCGGACCGCACTCCCCCGCCCTCCCGCGGGACGGCGCCTCCGCGCGGGCCGCCGGCCGGCCCACGGGCTCCGTTCGAGCAGCGCGCTCGGGACCTTCGTCCGGTACTGAGCGCGGTACCGCGCTCCGCAGGACGGGGACACCCGCCCCGGGCTACCGTCGGAGCCATGCGTACCGTCATCGCCGGGGGACACGGACAGATCGCGCTGAAGCTCGAACGGCTGCTCGCCGCCCGCGGCGACCGGCCCGCCGGGATCATCCGCCGCCCCGAACAGGCCCAGGACCTCACCGCGGCCGGCGCCGAGCCGCTGCTGCTCGACCTGGAGTCCACCACCGCCCCCCGGCTCGCCGAACTGCTCACCGGCGCCGACGCGGTGGTCTTCGCCGCCGGCGCCGGGCCGGGCAGCGGGACCGCCCGCAAGAACACCGTCGACCGCGACGCCGCCGTCCTGCTCGCCGACGCCGCCGAACTGGCCGGCGTCCGGCGCTACCTGATGGTCTCCTCGATGGGCGCCGACGCCAACGCCCACCACCCCGCCGACGAGGTCTTCGAGACCTATCTGCGGGCCAAGGGCGCCGCCGACGACGCCGTCCGGGCCCGGACCACCCTGGACTGGACGGTGCTGCGGCCCGGTCGGCTCACCGACGGCCCCGGCACCGGCCTGGTCCGGCTGGCCCCCTCCGTCGCCCGCGGCGCCGTCGACCGGGCCGACGTGGCCGCCGTCCTCGCGGCACTGCTGCACGAACCGGGCACGGCCGGACGGACGCTGGAACTGGTCGCCGGGAACGCCACCGTCGAGGAGGCCGTCGCCGCCGCCGGCGGACACGACGGCTGAGGCCCCTCCCGGGGCCCGGAGGCCTGCACGGGCGCCGGGGCCGGAGGCCTGCACGGGCGCCGGGGCCCGCGGAGACCCGGGCGCGGACACGCGAAGGGCCCGGTCGGTCGACCGGGCCCCTCGTCGACGGGGAATCCGTCCGGTCAGAGGTCGAGGCCGGTGAGGACCAGGACCTTCTCCACCGTGTAGTCGTCCATCGCGTAGCGGACGCCCTCGCGGCCGACACCGGAGTCCTTGACGCCGCCGTACGGCATCTGGTCGGCGCGGTAGGAGGGCGCGTCGCCGATGATCACACCGCCGACCTCCAGCTCCCGGTGGGCGCGGAAGGCGGTCTGCAGGTCGTGCGTGAACACGCCCGCCTGCAGGCCGAACGGCGAGTCGTTGACGGCCGCGAAGGCCTCCTCGACGCCGTCCACCCGGTGCAGCGACATGACCGGGCCGAACACCTCGGCCTTGGCCAGGATCGCGTCCTCCGGCAGCTCGGCCAGCACGGTCGGCGCGTAGGTGGCACCCTCGCGCGTCCCGCCGGTCAGCACCTTGGCGCCCTTGGCGACGGCGTCGTCCACCCAGGACTCCACCCGCTTCGCGGCGTTCTCGTCGACCAGCGGGCCGACGTCCGTCGCGTCCTCGTTCGGGTCACCGGTGACCTGCGCCCCGACCTTGGCCACGACCTTCTCCACCAGCGCGTCGTACACCGACGCGTCGGCGATCACCCGCTGCACCGAGATGCAGGACTGGCCGCCCTGGTAGTTGGCGAACATCGCGATCCGGGTCGCCGCCCAGTCGAGGTCGGCCTCCGAGGACCAGTCGGCGAGCACCACGGCCGCGGCGTTGCCGCCCAGCTCCAGGGTGGTGTGCTTGCGCGGCACCGAGTCCATGATCTGGTAGCCGACCTTGTCCGAACCGGTGAACGAGATCACCGGCAGGCGCTTGTCCTGCACCAGCGCCGGCATCCGGTCGTTCGGCACCGTCAGGACGCTCCACGAACCGGCCGGGAGGTCCGTCTCGGCCAGGATCTCGCCCAGCACCAGCGCCGACAGCGGGGTCGACGGAGCGGGCTTCAGGATGATCGGGGCACCCACCGCGATCGCCGGCGCGACCTTGTGCGCGACCAGGTTCAGCGGGAAGTTGAACGGGGCGATCCCCAGCACCACACCGCGCGGGAAGCGGCGCACCACCGCGAAACGGCCCACGCCGCCCGGGTCGGTGTCCAGCCGCATCGTCTCGCCGTTGGTCCGGCGGGCCTCCTCGGCCGCCCAGCGGAAGACCGACACCGCGCGGCCGACCTCGCCGCGCGCCCACTTGATCGGCTTGCCGTTCTCGGCGGTGATCAGCCGGGCGATCTCCTCGGTCCGCTCGGCCAGGCGCTTCGCCACGTGGTCCAGCGCGGCCGCACGCTGGTGCGCCGGGGTCGCCGCGAACACCGGCAGCGCGGCGACGGCGGCGTCCAGCGCCTCCTCGACCTGGGCCTCGGTCGGGATGCTCACCTTGCCGACCAGACGGCCGTCCCAGCTGTTGTGCACCTCGAAGTCGGCGTCACCGCTCGCCCGGCGGCCGGCGAGCCAGAAATCGTACGTGGTGGTCACCGTGGTACCGGCCCTCTCCTCGTCGTCGTCGGACCCACGGACGTGGGGCCTGAACCCGAGGGTAGGGGCGGCGACGCGCCGACCGGATTGGACGACTAGGAGCGTTCCGCCCCGAGGCCACTCCATCCCGTCCAGCCGAACGGCCCGGGATCCGCTACCCGGGCCGACCCGCGGCCACCGGCCCCGCCGCGGCCCTCCCGGCCGGTCGGCCGCCTGCCCGCCGGCTCGCTCCCGCCTACTCCTCGCCGGAGCGCAGCGCCAGCCACAACTCCATCCGGACGTCCGTGTCGTCCAGCGAACGGCCGAGCAGCTCCTCCACCCGGCGCATCCGGTAACGCAGCGTGTGCCGGTGCACCCCGAGGTCCGCCGCCGCGGCGTCCCACTGCCCGTGTCTGGACAGCCACGCCCGCAGCGAGGCCACCAGATCGCCGCGCGCCGTCCGGTCGTGCTCGCGCAGCGGCCGCAACAACCCCTCCGCGAACGCCGTCACCGCCTCCTCCCCGAGCAGCGGAAGCAGCGAACCCGCACCGACCTCCTCGTGGTCCACCGACCGGCGGCCACCGCGCAGCGCCACCGCCAGCGCCCGCTCGGCCTGCGCGTGCGCCGTCCCCGCCTCCTCCAGCGAAGCCGGCGCCGACACGCCCAGCGACAGGCCCTCGTGCTCCTCCACCGCGCCCAGACAGGCCCGGTGCACCGAGCCGTTGTCCAGCGCCAGCACCATCAACCGCGGCCCGTGCGCGCCGTCCTCCCGCGCCACCAGCAGCTTCTCGCCCACCCGGGCACCCGCCTGCTCGGCACGGTCCCCCAGCTCACCGAGCGCCTCCGCCGCCTCCGCGTTCGGCCCCGCACCGGCCACCAGAACCCGTATCGTCCCCTCCGGCAGACCGCCGAACAGCCCCACCGCCACCTGGCGGGCCGTCGCCACCTCCCCCGCCAGCACCATCCGCAGCAGCGCCGCGCCCATCCGCTCCTCCGCCTGCCGCAGCTCGCGCGACCGCTCCAGCGTCAGGGTCAGCAGCGCCACCGCAGCGTTCAGCACGTACCGCTCGGTCGGGGTGATCCGGTCCTCGGTGCCCACCGCCAGGAACCCGCGCGCCCGCCGGTCCGCCCCCAGCGACTGGACCACGACGTAGTCCTCGTCCGCCGTGTCTATCCCCGGCGCCCGCCCCTGCAACGCCGCACTCGACGGCGCCGGCCGCCGACGCAGCCGGTCCACCTCCGCGGCCAGCCGCCCCGCCCGGCGCGCCGCCCAGTCCGGCGCCACCACCGACAGCGCCCCCGAACCGTCGTACAGCGCCGCCCAACCGCCCAGCCGCGCCGCCAACCGGCGCACCACGGCCGTCGTGCCGTCCTTGCCCAGAGCAGCCCGGGTCAGCTCCTCCTGCGCCTCGAAGGACGTCGTCACCGCCTCGTACTGCTCCGCGGCCAGCGCCGCCGACACCACCTTGCTGATCGCGATGAACGGCGTCGGCTCCGGCACCCGCAGCAACGGCAGCCCCCGCTGCGCCGCCGCGTCCACCAGCGGCTGCGGCACCTCCGTGTGCGACAGCCCCACCCCCAGGCCCAGACCCACCACCCCGGCATCGGCCAACCGGTGCACGTACGCCTGCAACTGCGCCGCCGTACGACCCAGCTTGATCCCGGTGGTGAGCAGCAGCTCGCCACCCTCCAGGAACGGCGTCGGGTCGTCCAGCTCACTGGTGTGCACCCAGCGGACCGGCCGCTCCAGATGGTCCGCACCGGCGAGGACCGTCAGATGGAGCGAACTGTTGCGGACGACGGAGGCGAGTGTGGGGGGCATGGCACCTTCGGGGGATCGACCTGACCGCGCCGTTGCGGCCGGGCGAGGAGAGGGCAATGGGACAAGTGAGAAACTCTCCCCTTCATTATGGACGCTCCGGACAACCCGCACTGCCGAATCCACCTCGAAGGCGAGCTTCCTCCCCCGCGCCCCTCACCCCCGCAGGTCCACCAGCAACGGCGGCACCTGCTCCCCCGACACCGCCGTCAACGACACCACCGCGTGCCCCGCCGGCAACGCGTGCGCCAGATCCGACGGCGACCACCGCAACCGCTCCACGTCCCGCGTCGTCACCGACTCCGTCTGCGCCGCCGTCCCCGACAACGCCTTCCGCCCCACCCGCCCGGCCCGCCGCATCACCCCACCGGAGGTGTCGGGGGTGTGGGTCACCGCGGTCTCCTGCACGAGGTGCGTCCCCCAGGCCTCCGAGAACAGCCGGCCGTCCCACGGCGCGATCCCCGGGAACGCCATCCGGCACCCCACCGCCCCGAACAGCGGCGCCCGCAAGGCCTCCGGCAGATCCACCAGCGTGCGCAGCAGCAGCACGGCCCCCGCGTTCGCCCCCCGCATCCGCTGCAACCCGCGCACGGCCGTCGCGTCCAGCGCCGCCGAGGCGTCATCCACCACCAGACCCGCGAAGAGCGAACGGTCCTCCCGCGCCCCCGCCGCCTGCACGAACTGCCCCACCACCAACCGCGACAGCATCCGGGCGGCCTCCGGGTGGCTGCGCTCCGGCAGCCGCACCCGCACCCGCAGCGGATGGTCCAGAACCCGCATCGCGAACGGTGGCCGGCCGGTCCCGTCCGTCGCGAAGGCCCCCTCGAAGGCCGGCCGGTCCAGCAGCGCCAGCCGGTCCGCCAGCAGCGCGCCCGGATCGTCGGCCCGGCCCCGCTGACGCTCCCGGTGCTCCAGATCGCGCTCGAACACCCCCAGCCGGCCCGCCACCCCCAACGCCTTCACCAGCGCCGCCGACGCGTCCGGCTCGCCGAGCAGCAGGGCCCGCAGCTCCCGGACCCCGGGATAGCGCCGGTACGCGGCGTGGAACGGGCCCACCACCTGCTGCAGCGCCGTCCGCGCGTTCTCCGCCCGCGCCGTCAGCTCGTCCGGCAACAGCGCCTCGGCGAGCCTGGCCGCCGCCTCGTCCGGATCCTGCGCCGCGCCGTACAGGTCCAACCCGTACACCGAGGCCGGATCGCCGGGCGCGATCACCACGTCGTACCAGGCGTCCGGGCCCAGGTCGGCGTCCGCGGCCCCGACCACCACCACGCACGCCGTACCGGCCAGCGCCTGCAGGCACAGCGCCTCCGCCACCGGCCGCGCCAGCCGCGCCGTCTTTCCCGTCCCCGCCGGGCCCACCGCCAGCAGCGAGGTGCCCAGTACCGCCGGGTCCAGGGCGAAACCCGCCGCCCGGTGGGCCAGGGGGTTCTTCGGCACGTCCTGGGTCGTCCCCAACCGGACCTGACCCAGCAGCAGATCGTGCCGCTCGCCCCGGCCCGGCAGCTCACGCGACTCCGAGGGGTGCGCGAACGCCGCCCCACCGCGCGCCACCACCTGCCCGACGAACGCCGGCACGAACGCCGGGTCCGCCTGCGCCGACTCCCACGCCCGCAGGATCCGCACGTAGTCGACGTCCCCGACCGCGTCCCGCTCCAGCCGCCCCGCCGCCTCGGCCGCCCCGCCCTGCCGCAGCCCGTCCCACGGGTCCGACCGGCGCGCCGCCTCAGCCACCGCCCGGCCGCCGTCCTCGGCGGGCTCCTCCTGCGTCACCGTCCGCGACAGCAGCGGCGCCACGTACCGGCGCCACACCTCCGTCCAACGGCCCATCCGGCCGAAGACCTTGATGACGAGCACGGCGACCACGAGGTTCACCGATACGCCGACGACCGTCACCGCGGTCTCGGTCGGGTTCTTCACCCAAACGGTGACAACGATCAGTCGGAGCACCAGCTGGGTGCCGTACAGGAAGGCGAACCACCCCACCACCGCGTTGAGCCCCGCCCGCAGGAGCAGGGGCCAGGCGGCGACCTGGGCGGCCTCGGCCCGTTCGGGGTCGATCGGGCGGTAGCCGAGCCGGTAGACGCCGGGTTCGGCCTCGGGTCGCGGGGTGCCGGCCCAGGTCGGAAGGTCGAAGGCGGGCCGGCCGCCCGCCGGGCCGCCGGGGCGTTGGTGGGGCATGGGGGTCGGGGGTCTGGTGGTGGTGCGATCCGTGTGGTGGTGTGCCCCGTCCTGCGCCATGTACGGCCCCGCTCCCTCGCCCGCCCGGCCCGACCGCCGTCGGTGCCGCCATACCCATGCCGCCGTACCGGCGACACGCCCGCGCTCAATGTAGTGGAGCGGGGCCTGCGGGTAGTCGTGCCGCCCGGGCTGGCCGCGTCGGACAAGTCGGACGGCCCAGTGCTACCGAGTGGCGCATGCCCGGCCGGTCGGGGCGGCCGTAGCCTGCGAAGCACCGAGCCGAGAAGTCTGGAGAACCCCATGAGCGCCGCAACGCCGCTCCCGCAGGAGCGCCGCCTGGTCACCGCGATCCCCGGTCCGAAGTCGCAGGAGCTGCAGGCCCGCAAGCTGGGTGCGGTGGCGGCCGGCGTCGGCACCACCCTGCCGGTGTACGTGTCCCGTGCCAACGGCGGCGTGCTGGAGGACGTGGACGGCAACTCGCTGATCGACTTCGGTTCCGGCATCGCCGTGACGAACGTCGGCAACAGTGCCGAGGCCGTGGTGGCCAAGGCGAGCGAGCAGCTGGCCGCGTTCACGCACACCTGTTTCATGGTGACCCCGTACGAGGGTTACGTGGCCGTCGCCGAGCAGCTCAACGAGCTGACCCCGGGTGACCACGACAAGCGCACCGCGCTGTTCAACTCGGGTGCCGAGGCGGTCGAGAACGCGGTGAAGATCGCGCGCGCCTACACCAAGCGCACCGCCGTCGTGGTGTTCGACCACGGCTACCACGGCCGCACGAACCTCACCATGGGCCTGACGGCGAAGAACATGCCGTACAAGCAGGGCTTCGGTCCGTTCGCGCCGGAGATCTACCGGGTGCCGGTGGCCTACCCGTACCGCTGGCTGACGGGTGCGGAGAACTGCGCCGCCGAGGCCGCCGCGCAGGCGATCGACATCATCAACAAGCAGATCGGCGCGGAGAACGTCGCGGCGATCATCATCGAGCCGATCCAGGGCGAGGGCGGCTTCATCGAGCCGGCCAAGGGCTTCCTGCCGGCGATCGTGGAGTACGCGAAGGCCAACGGCATCGTGTTCGTCGCGGACGAGATCCAGACCGGCTTCTGCCGCACCGGCCAGTGGTTCGCCTGTGACGACGAGGGTGTCGTCCCGGACCTGATCACCACCGCGAAGGGCATCGCCGGCGGTCTGCCGCTGGCCGCGGTGACCGGTCGCGCCGAGATCATGGACGCCGCGCACGCGGGCGGCCTGGGCGGCACCTACGGTGGCAACCCGGTGGCCTGCGCGGCCGCGCTGGGCGCCATCGAGACGATGAAGGAGCAGGACCTCAACGGCAAGGCGCAGCGGATCGGGGAGATCATGCTGGGCCGCCTGCGGGCGATGCAGGAGAAGTTCGAGATCATCGGCGAGGTCCGCGGCCGCGGCGCGATGATCGCCGTCGAGCTGGTGAAGGCGGGCGGCAAGGAGCCGAACGCGGAGGCCGCCGGGGCGATCGCGAAGGCCTGCCACGCCGAGGGCCTGGTGGTGCTGACCGCCGGCACCTACGGCAACGTGCTGCGCTTCCTGCCGCCGCTGGTCATGCCGGAGCACCTCCTGAACGAGGGCCTGGACATCCTGGAGGGCGCTTTCACCGCCGCCTGAGCGGTGTCGCCCGTCAGGTCGTGAACCCCGCCGGAGGGATGTCCGGACAGCGCTGAACGGCCCGTGCGGACCTCTGGTCCGCACGGGCCGTTCGGTTGTCCGCGGGTGGGACAGCCGGGTTCTCCACGGGCGGGACGGGCCGGTTCGCCCGGGGCGGGGGCGGCCGGTGGTCCGCAGGTGGGAGCGGCTGGGTGCACGTTCTCGGGACGACCTGGAAGGTTGCCCGGGGCAGGGTGAAGATGATGTGCGGAATCGCTGAAGGCGCTCGGCGCGGAAGGGCTGTTGACGTAGTGTCATCGCAGATGGACAGCGAGCCTCCGCCACTGGCGGAGCCGTCCGCGGAGCCGCCCGGGGCGGTGGGTCCGCGCGTGCGGCGTGAGGACAACCAGGCCTCCCCGGGAGGGGCGGCACATACCGAAGGCCGATCGACCGACCGTCCGACCCACACCCCCCGGGGCGCACGGAACGGCGATCCTCGAGGCCGCCCCGGAGCTCTCCCCCCTGCTCCGGGGCGGCTGTTCGGCGTCCTGGGCCGGGCGGCCCGGTCGACGGCCGTGCCCGCGGCGGCCGCGGTCGTGCTGCTGACGGTGTCGTGGCAGGTGGCGGTGGACGGCCCGCTGCTCGGGCTGGACCGCTGGGTGCGGGGGGCCGTGCGGTCCGCCCACCGGGAACTGCCGGGCCGGCCGCTCGACGGCGCGGGCCACGTCCTCTCGGATCTGGGCAGCGGGGTGCCCGCGGTCCCGGTGCTGCTGGCGGCCGGTGTGCTGGCCGCGTGGCGCTGGCGCCGGGCGGTCGGCGGCCCGGGGCGGGGCGGTTGGTGGCTGCCGCTGCCGGTGGCGGCGGCGACGGCCGTGCTGATCCCGTCGCTGGTGGTGCCGGCGAAGGCGGCGTTCGCCCGGCCGGGCCCGCTGGGCGATCCGCTGACGCCCGAGCAGTGGGGCTGGTACCCGTCCGGGCACACCGCCACGGCCGCCTTCTCGTACGGGGTGGCGGCGCTGTTGCTGGCCCGGGCGGCGGGGCCGCAGGCGGCCCGGCTGGTGACGGCCGGGGCGGTGTTGCTGGCCGTGGGGGTCGGCGCGGGCCTGGTGTGGAGTGACTTCCACTGGCTGCTGGACGTGGTGGCCAGCTGGTGCCTGGCCGTTCCGGCGCTGTGGGCGCTGGACCGGTGGCTGCCGCGGCCGGGCGGCGGGGGCCGGTCTCAGGCCTCGTCGGGCTCCTCGTTGCGGTGAACGAGGCCGGGCTCGCCGTTGTCACGGTGCCATTCGACGACGAGTTCGTCGC
This sequence comes from Kitasatospora sp. NPDC004745, assembly GCF_042873275.1. NCBI lineage: Bacteria > Bacillati > Actinomycetota > Actinomycetes > Kitasatosporales > Streptomycetaceae > Kitasatospora > Kitasatospora sp. NPDC004745. The sequence goes on from NZ_JBIALK010000037.1 coordinate 59,689, forward strand.
GGGCGCCGAAGCGGACGAGGTGGCGGCCGACGACGTCCTCCAGGCCGGGCAGGTTCTCCCGCTCGCCCTCGACGGTGAGCAGCAGCGCGTCGGGGCCGGCCTCCAGGGTGGCGGTGCCGGCGCCGAAGACGAGGGTGCCGCGGCCGGTCTCCTCGGAGAAGGTGGCCTCGATCTTGCGGCCCATGTGGGCGGCGAGCTGCTTGGCGTAGCGGGCGGGGCGGTCGGTGGCGACGCGGGCTTCGGAGCGGGGCACGGGCCCTCCAGGGTGCGGGAGGGAACTTAGGGTCCCCTCAGTAAGGGCTACGCTAACCCAGATACTGAGCTTGGCTCAACATTTTTTCCGGGCGGCCGTCCGCCGCCGGTCACCCGCCGCGGACCGGCCGATACGCTTGGGCGGACACCTGCCGAGGAGACCGCCCATGACCACCGCGCCGACCGACGACCCGGCGGGCTCCTCCCCCACCCCGGCCGCGCCGACGCCCGGGGCCGAGGCGGCCGCCGCCGACGACCGGGGCGCCGCGACCGGCCGGACCACCTCCCCCGACACCGCCGCCGAGCTGGCGGACACCATGACCCGGGCGATCAAGCGGATCCGCCGGCGCACCAGCGAGCGGCTGGAGCCGTACGGCATCACCCCCGGCCAGGGCCGGGCGCTGCGCACGCTGGCCCACGCGCCCGGGTGCGAGCTGCCGGACCGCGCGATGCGGCTGAGCGACCTCGCCGAGCGACTGCACATCGCACCCCGCTCGGCGACCACCGTGGTCGATGCGCTGGAGGAGGCCGGGCTGGTCGAGCGCAGCCCCGACCCGGCCGACCGGCGGGCGGTGCGGATCCTGCTGACCGAGGCCGGCCGCGCCGCGGTGGAGCGGATCGGGCAGGTCCGGCACGAGGTGGCGCAGGAGTACTTCGGCCCGGTCAGCCCCGCCGACCAGGAGGTGCTGCTGCGGGTGCTGCGCTCCGCCGAGGCCCACTACGCCGCCGGCGCGCCGCCGCGGCGGCCGGCGCCCCCGGGCGCAGCGCGGTGATCGCGATCCCGGTGATCACCAGCAGTGCGGCGCCCACCGCCGTCGGGCTGACCCGCTCGCCGAGCAGCAGCCAGGCCGAGGACATCCCGAACACCGGCACCAGCAGCGAGTAGGGCGCGACGGCGGTGGCGTCGTAGGTGCGCAGCAGGAAGCTCCAGGCCACGAAGCCGAAGAGGGTGGAGACCAGCCCGACGTAGGCGATCGCGCCGAGCCCGGCGGCGGTGATCCCGCGCAGGGCGCGCAGGTCCGCGTCCGGGCCCTCGACCAGCAGGGAGAGGACGAGCAGCGGCAGCGGCGGGACGGCGCTGACCCAGACCATCCAGCGCAGCGCGTCCGGCGGCGCGGCCCGCCGGGTCAGCACGTTGGACAGGCCCCAGGCGCCGGCGGCCAGCACGACCAGGACGAAGGCGCCGATCGGGCCGCCCGTCCCGTGGTCGAGGGCGCTCAGGCCGATCCCCGCGAAGGCGATCGCCAGGCCGGTCAGCCGCCGGCCGCCCGGCCGCTCGCCCAGCAGCGCGGCGGCGAACAGGGCGGTGAACCCGGCCTGTCCCTGGAGCACCAGGGAGGAGAGGCCGGCCGGCATCCCGGCGTGCATGCCGAGGAAGAGCAGCCCGAACTTGACCACTCCGAGGACGAGGCCGACGGCCAGCACCCAGCGCCGGGCGACCCTGGGCGGGCCGACCAGGAGGACCGCCGGCACGGCGACGACGGCGAACCGCAGGGCGCAGAAGAGCAGCGGCGGGAAGTTCTCCAGGCCGATGTGGATGAGGACGAAGTTGAGCCCCCACACGGCGGCCACCAGGACGGCCAGGGCGATGTGCCGGGGGCTCATGCTCCGCCCGTTCGGGCTGCCGCCCTGGGCGGCGGGTGTCGCGGTCATGGGTCGAGCTTGGCGGCGGCCCTTCGTGTAGCACCAGCGATGAGTTCTGAAGGAAACGCTTTAGCATCGCTGCATGATGGATCTGGGGCGCCTGCGGGCGCTGCACGCGGTGGCGGTGCACGGCTCGGTCGGCGGGGCGGCGGCCGCGCTCGGCTTCACGCCCTCGGCGGTCTCGCAGCAGATCGCCAAGCTGGAGCGGGAGACCCGGACGGTGCTGCTGGAACGGCAGGGCCGGGGCGTGGTGCTGACCGACGCGGCGCAGGAGCTGGCCGCCACCGCGCGGACGGTGCTGGGGCTGGTGGAACGGGCCGAGGTACGGCTGGAGGAGCAGCGCGGCCGGGCGGTCGGCCGGCTGCTGGTGGCCGCGTTCGCCACTGGTGCCCGCGGTCTCATGCCCGGGGTGCTGGCGGACCTGCGGCGGAGCTGCCCGGAGCTGGACGTGCGGCTGCTCGAGTGCGACCCGTACCCGGCGGCCGAGCTGGTGGCGCGCGGCGAGGTGGACCTGGCGCTGGTGCAGGACTGGCCGACCGTCCCGCTGCCGGTGCAGGAGGGCCTGTCCCGGCTGGACCTCGGGACGGACCCGGTGGACCTGCTGCTGCCCGCCGACGACGAGCTGGCCGGCCTCGACGAGGTGCCGGTGCGGCGGCTGCCCGGGCGGCGCTGGATCAGCGTGCCGCCGGGCAACATCTGCCACGACTGGCTGGTGCGCACCCTGCGCGAGGTCGGGGAGGAGCCGGACGTGCGCCACCGGGCCGGCGAGTTCGAGACGCAGATCGCGCTGGTCGCGGCCGGTCTGGGGACGGCCCTGGTGCCGCGGCTGGGGCGGGGCGCGCTGCCGCCCGGGGTGGTGGCCCGCCCGGTGGTGCCGGGGCCGGCCCGCCGGGTGTACGCGCTGTGGCGGGCCCAGGCCTCCCGGCGGCCGGCGATCACGGCGGCGCTCGCGGCCATGCGGGAGCGCTCGTCGGTGCTGGACCTCCCGGCGGACGCGGGCTGACCGCGTCCGGGCCGCACAGGGCCGGGGCCGTTCCCGGAGCCGGGGCCGGGGCCGTTCCCGGAGCCGGGCTCGGCCGGCGGCCCGGCCGGCGGACCTACTTGGCGAGCCCGATCACCAGCCACATGAACCCCACCCCGGCGACGGTGCACAGCAGGGTGCTGCGCGAGGGGTGCGGGCTGTGGGCCTCCGGGAGGATGTCGGAGGTGGCCAGGTAGAGCAGGAAGCCGGAGAAGAACCCGAGGTAGAGGCCGAGCAGGTGCTCCGGGATGGTGAAGGCGAGGGTGATCGCGGCGCCGGTCACCGGGGCCAGGGCGTCGGCGGCGAGCAGGGTCAGCGCCCGCCGCCGGTTGTTCCCGTAGAGCCGGGTGATCGTGTAGGTGTTGAAGCCGTCGGCGAAGTCGTGCGCGACGACGGCGATGGCGACGACCGTGCCGACCGTGGTGCCGGCCTGGAACGCGGCGCCGATCGCGAAGCCGTCCATCACGCTGTGGCCGACCAGGGCCAGGGCCGCGGTCAGTCCGACGCCCTGGTGCCCGGCGGTGTGGGTGTGCACGTGCTGGTGGCCGTGGGTGTGCTCGGCGTACTCGCCCTCGTGGCCCCGGTGGATCGCGACGGCGCGTTCGACCACGTGGATGGTGAGGAAGCCGGCCGCGAACATCAGCAGCGCCTGCGGCACCCCGTGCACCTCGGCCGGCGCCTGGTGGATCGCCTCGGGCAGCAGGTCGAAGGCGACCACGCCGAGCATGAGGCCGGCGGCGAAGCCGAGCACGAGGTGGCGGCGGTCGCCGGTGCGCTGGGCGACGAAACCGCCGATCAGGGTCATCAGGAACGCCCCGGCGGCGACCAGGACGGCGGTCACCGCACCGCCTCCGGGCGGGTCTGCCCGTGGTGCGGGCGGCGGCGGGTGCCGCCCTGTGGTCTGCCGAGCGCTCTGCCCATTCCTCTCCCCCCGGGGTCCGCCCGTGGCCGGGCCGACCGCCGACCGTACCCGACGGCCGTTCGACGGTGATCGCCCGGGGTGCCGCTGCCCGGGCGGGGCCCGTCCCCCAGCCTCGGTCCGGGGGTGGGCGCGCGCCCGCCGGGCGGTCCGTCGGGGTGAGCCGGCGAGGCGCCGGGAGACGCCGCGGGTGCGGTCAGCGGCCGACGGCCAGCGGCAGGCCGAGGTGGGTGCGGGCGAGCTCGCGGACGCCGTCGCCGTCGACCAGGTGGATGTGCCGGTGGCCCTCCTCGGCGGTGAGGTCCAGGGCCTCGTCGGTGAAGCCGCCGGTGGTCAGCCGCAGGCCGCGCTCGGCGGACTCCTCCCGGACGGCGTCGGCGAGGGTGGCGACCTCCGCCGCGGTGACCGGCTCGGTGCCCCGGGAGGCCCAGACCACCCAGCGGCCGGGCAGCGCGCTGCCGGGCGCGCCCTCACCGGTGGCGACCAGTCCGGCCGGGCCGCGCAGCCGCACGCTCCACTCGGCGATCCCGCCGCGGGTGAGCAGGTCCCGGACCAGCTGGGCGAACTCGTTGGCGGACAGGTCGGGCGCGGCCGGCACGGTGGCCCCGGCCTGCGCGGCCGGCTGGACGCCGACCCGCCCGTACGGGTCGGGGGTGACGGCGGCGCCGAGCTGGCGCAGCCGGACCAGGGCCTCGTCCTGTTCGGAGTCGGCGTACACGCCCTCGTCGTCGCGCTCCTCGTACGGGGTGGCCGGCGGCAGCAGCCGGGTGCGGGCCAGCGCGTCGCGGTCGGCGTCCACGCTGACCAGGCAGAACGGCTCGGCCTCCGCGGGCTCGCGCAGCCAGCCGTTGAGGACCACGCCCGCGAGTATCTCGTCGGTGTCGACGGCGTCGGCGGCCTGCAGGGCGCGCAGCGCGAGCCGGGCGACCAGCCGCAGGTAGTCGGTGGCCCGGTCCGCGGGCGGGCGCGGGACGGGCAGGACGTCGCCGTCCGGGGCGAGCCGGTAGCCGGTGAGCGAGGGCACCAGGTCGAGCGGCGGCAGGTCGAGGTCGAGCACTGCGGTGCGGGTGAGCGGGCGGAACACCGCCCGGCAGGGGGCCGGCAGGTCCTGGGTGGCGGTCTCGGCGGCGGCGAGCGCCCGTTCCAGCAGCGACTCCACGGCAGCCGGTTCGGCCAGCCGGTAGGCCCGGCGGCACTCCTCCAGGCTCTCGTTGTACTCGCGGACGGCGCGGGCGCGGGCCTCCTCGGCGGCCTCGTGGACGCGCCGGGGCTCGTCGGCGGCGGGGTTGCCGGCCTCGGCCCGGCGGGTGCGCCACTCGCGCAGGGCGCGCTGGTGGGCCAGCCGGGCCCCGGCCAGTTCGCGCTGGTAGCCGGAGTCGAGCAGCCGGCGGGTCGGAGGGGCGTCCGGGTCGGCGGCGGGCGGTTCCGCGGGGGCGAAGTCCGCCCAGCGGGGTTCGGCGTCACCGCCGGGCTCGGGCCCGTCGGCCGCGTAGGGGCGGGGTTCGTAGTGGCGCAGCTGGCTCTCGAAGTCCATCGCGGAGACGGGCAGCGCGGCGCGGCGGAGCAGGTCCGCCAGCCGGTCGTGCTCCGCCTGGACGGTGACGGTGCGGTGGTGGGTCAGGGCCGCGGCCCGGGCGTGGGCCGCGACGGAGTCGGGATCGGAGGCGCCGTCACCGGAGGGGTCGTCACCGGGCCCACCGGGCCCGGCCGGACCGGGCGCGGCGCCCGCCCGGTCCGGTTCCTGGTCGGCGTTGAGGTCGCGGAAGACCGAGGCGAGGAAGCCCGGTCGGGGGAACTGGACGGTGGCGGTGCCGTCGGGCTGGCCGTCTGCTGAGTACTGCATCGGTCGTCGTTCCCCCATGCTCGTCCGGCGCTGCCCGGGGCGGCCGGCGGCCCTGAGGCCCCGCCCCTGCCGGACATTGTCCACCGAACGGGCGCGGTGGTCAGCCAAGCCTCTCAGTTGGTCCGGGTGTTGGTCAGGTGCAGGCCGATGTAGCCGACATAGATCCGGCCACTGCCGGAGCAGTCGTCGAGGTAGTGCAGCCGGGGCGCGGTGCGGCCGCCGCCGATCCGCAGGTGGGCGCCCATGAACGCGCGGCGGGAGGCGTCCACGCACTCCGGCACCGGCAGCATCCGTTCGCGCTTCCACTTGGTGTGGCTGAACACCGTCCGGGACTCCCCGCGCACCGCCTTGCGGGGCGGGAAGTGGTGGCAGCCCTCGGGGGTGTGCTCGCACCACTGCTTGAAGTCGCCGCCGGCCGCACCGCGCACCGCCGCCTCGGCGTACTCCTGGAGGGCGGTCAGGCCGTCCCAGGCGAGCCGGGCCCAGCCCGCGCCGGCGCACTGGAGGCCGTCCAGGGCGAGCGCGTTCTTCTGGTCCCCGGTGAAGCTGAGCAACGGGAACTCGCCGAGCCTGGCCATGAGTTCGGTGAAGGTCTCGGGCTTGCCCGGCCGACCGGACGGCCGCTTCGCGGGGCGCCCTGAGGCGTTGTGCCCGGCGGCGCCCTGGGCGGTGCAGTGGCGCCCGGTCAGGGCCCGGGAGCCGACCCGCGGCCGGGCGTCGCGCCCGACCGGGGTGAGCGGGCCGTCGTGGCGTTCGCGGAGCTCGGGGCGGTCCCGGCCCGTGTCCCGGCCCTCCCGCCTCTCCTGGCTCAGCGTGTGCCGGACCCGCTCCAGCTCGTCGGCCCTGGCCTGCTGCTCGGCACGGTCCTGCTGTTCCTCCCGGGCCAGCGCGGCCAGCTCGGCGACGGCGGCGGCCCGGTCCGCGGCCCGCTGCTCGGCCCGGTCGGCCCGGTCGGCGGCCGGACGCGCCGGGGGCACGCGCAGCACCGGGACGGCCGCCAGCTCCGGCGGCAGCGGCAGGTCGGCGGCGAGCCGGCGCGGCTCGCGGGCCAGCAGCCCGGCCGCGCGGCGGACGTCCTGCTCTATTCGGCCGCGGGCCAGCACCGGGTGCCGGGCGCCGTCGTGGCGGGAGGCCGGGTCGACCTCGGGCAGGTAGGTGCGCACGGCACCGCCGTACACGGTGTGGTACTCCAGCGCGACGTTGAAGGCGGTGCGGGCGCCCGGGTCCAGCACGTAGGCGGTGGCGAGGCCGGGGATCTGGTGGCAGAGCGGACGGACGACGTCCTCGACCCAGCGGTCGAGCGGGAGGTTCACCGGGACGCTGGCGAGCACGACGGGCAGTCGGCGCTCAGGGTCGCACAGCTCGTCGATCAGGCCGTCGACCTCGCCGGCGGTGAGCACCCGGGGGCCGGCCTGGACGGCGGCGTGGCCGTCGGTGGCGTCGAGCAGCGGCAGCAGGGTGCGGGCGAGCTCGGGCACCGGCACCCGGCACGGCGTCCGCACGCCGCTGCCGGTGCTGTGCGTCTCGGCGTCCAGCCGGACCCAGGTCGGCCCGCCGGTGCGGGTGGCGACGGTCAGGGTGAGCTGGCGGGTGCCGTGCGGGGCCGGGGTGCGCAGCCGGCGGCGGTCGTAGCGGCCGGTGGCCGGGCCGCCGCGCAGCGGGCCGTGGTCGCGGTCGAGCAGGACGCGGTCCCCCAGCCGGAGGCGCTCGGCGACGGGGGCCGGGGCGGGCGGCGGCGTTCCGGCGGAGCCCTGCGGGGCGGGTGCGGCGGGGACGGGGACGGGGAGGAGGGGGACGGGGAGGAGGGGGACGGCCGGGGGCTCGTCGCAGCCCTCGCGTTTCAACCAGGCCGCGAGCTGCTCGTCGGCCAGGGCGACGGCCTCGGTGTGCGGGAGGGTGGTGGTGACGGTCATCCGGTAGGGCGTCGCGGGGCCGGGTAGGTCGGCGCCGGCGGGCGACGGGAAGCGGTCTGAGGTCATGCGCATACCTCCGTGGTGCGGGGTGGGGTCTGGTGTCCTCCATCGATGGGGTTATTCGTCCGGTTCGGCCGGATCCTTGCCCAGGAAACGCCACGGCCCGGAGCGGAAGTTCCAACTCCGGGCCACGTCAATCCGTTCGAGTGAATCTGCTCAAGTCACGTGCCGCGTGGCGCGCTGTCCCGGCCGGCCCGTGGACGGCGGTCGACGGCGCCCGGGACCGCCCCGGCCCCCGCGGCTCCGGCCTCGCCGGAGCGGGCCCCGCCGCGGCACCAGACGGGTTCCTCGACCGGCACGGCCAGCGGGAGGCCGTCCGGTGCGGCGTACTCGGCGATCAGTACCACGGGTTCGGCCCCGAGGTTGCGCCCCTCGTGGACGTGGACCGGCCCGGCCTCCTCGACCAGGGAGTCCCCGGCCCGGCTGACCTCGACCCGGCCGTCGTGCAGGGTCCGGGTGAGCGTCCCGGACAGCACCACCACGACCACCCGGCCCGGGTGGTAGTGCCAGCCGGTGCCGGCCCCCGGCTGCAGCGTGATGGTCTGGACGAGGGGCATCTCGGGCCGGCTTCCTGGTCGACGACCGGATCAGGCTAGGCAGGCCCGTCCGGGCGCAGGAACGGCCGGCCCCGATCCGGCCGGATCTGTGTCCGAAAAGCGGCGGCCGCCCCGGGCACGACGGTGCTCCGTCGGACGGCGCCGGCCAGGGCCTAGACCGGCACCTCGACGTACGTCCGGCCGGCCGGGACGGCGAGCGCGGTCCCGCCGGTCGCCCCGGCCAGCCAGGTGTGGAAGGCCTGGACCTCCGGCTCCGGGACGCCGACCTCGATCCGCACCCCGGCCGACTCGTAGGCGAGGTCGTTCACCGCGTACCCGGCCGCCCGCAGGTCGTTCTCCACCCGCCCGGCCCGCACGTGGTCGACCGTCACCGCGAGCAGGGCGACCGGCCGCCGCTCCAGCAGCCCCACCTCGTCCACGGCCGCCGACACCGCGTTCCCGTAGGCCCGCACCAGGCCGCCCGCGCCGAGCTTGACGCCCCCGAAGTACCTGGTCACCACCGCGACCGTGTCGGTCAGGCCGCGCCGGCGCAGCACCTCCAGCATCGGCACGCCCGCGGTGCCGCCGGGCTCGCCGTCGTCGCTGGAGCGCTCGCGGCGCTGCTCGTCGCCGACCACGAAGGCGGTGCAGTTGTGCCGCGCGTCCCAGTACTGCTTCCGCACCCCGGCGATGAAGGCCTGCGCCTCCTCCTCGTCCGTGACCCGGGCGAGGTGGCAGATGAAGCGGGACTTCTTGATCTCGGTCTCGTGGCTGCCGGCCCGCCGGATGGTGAGGTACGTCCTGGCGGCCGGTTCCGGCGTGGCGGACATGGTGCGGTGCTTCTCCCGGGAACGACGACGGCTGGCGGCCCGCACCCCTGGTCCCCGGGGGGCGGCACCGCCAGCCTATGGCCTGTCCTGCGGTCAGCGACCGGCCAGGGCGTCCAGCTGCGCGCGGTCCAGGCCGGTCAGGGCGGTGACCTCGGCCGGGTCGACGGCGCCGCAGTCCAGGCCGCGCAGCACGTAGCCGCTGAGCGCCCGGGCGGTGGCCGGCTCGTCCATGACGTCGCCGCCAGCCTTGGCGACGTAGGCGGCCAGCCGGGCGGCGGCGGCCGCCAGGCCCTCGCGGTAGAAGGAGTACACGGCGACGTAGCGGGTGGGCAGGTGCGCCGGGTGCATGTCCCAGCCCTGGTAGTAGGCGCGGGCCAGCGAGCGGCGGACCAGGTCGTGGTGGAGCTTCCAGGCGGCGTGCACCTGTGCGGTGGAGCCGGTCGGGACGACGTTGGTCGAGCCGTCGGAGAGCCGGACCCCGGTGCCGGCCGCGGCCACCTGCATGACGGCCTTGGCGTGGTCGGCGACCGGGTGGTCCATGCTCTGGTGGGCCGCGCTGACGCCGCAGGAGGCGCTGTAGTCGAAGGTGCCGTAGTGCAGGCCGGTGGCCCGGCCCTCGGCGGCCTCGATCATCCGGGCCACGGTGGCCCGGCCGTCCGGGCCCAGGATGGCCTGGGTGGTCTCGATCTGGATCTCGAAGCCGATCCGGCCCGCGGGGAGCCCGGCGCGGTGCTCGAAGTCCTCCAGCAGCCGGACCAGCGCGGTGACCTGCTCGGCGTAGGTCACCTTGGGCAGGGTGAGGACCAGGCCGTCCGGCAGGCCGCCGCCGGCCAGCAGGGTGGCCAGGAACAGCTCCAGGGTGCGGATGCCGCGGGCGCGGACGGCCGCTTCCATGCACTTGATCCGGATCCCGATGTACGGCGGCGCGGTGCCCTCGGCCACCGCGGCGGAGACCAGTTCGGCGGCGCGGACGGCGGCGGCGTCCTCCTCGGCGTCCGGGCGGGGCCCGTAGCCGTCCTCGAAGTCGATCCGCAGGTCCTCGATCGGCTCGCGCTCGAGCTTGGCGCGGACCCGGGCGTGGACGTCGGCGAGCAGCTCGTCGTCGGCCACGCCGAGAGCGCGGGCCAGCTCGGCCGGGGTGCCGGCGTGGGTGTCGAAGGCCTCCAGGGCCTGGCGGCCCCACTCCCGGACGGTGTCGGCGGCGAAGGCGTCGGCGGGGACGTAGACCGTGTGCACGGGCTGCCTGGTCCCGGAGTCGCCGGGGTAGCGGCGGGCCAGGTCGGCGTCGACCGGGGCGAGCAGCGCCTCCACGGCGGCGCGGGCGGTGTCGGAGAAGGAGGCCCCGCCCGCCGGTCCGCCACCGTCGACCTCGAGCTGCGACATCCGTACTCCTCCACGCCGAACCAGCACTTCAACAATTTGTTGAGGTGAAGGTAGCTCCGGCCGGGACGGGCGTCAATGGCCGACCGAGCGGTGGACGCGCCGGGCGCACCGGCCGCGGGAGGGGCGGCCCCGCCGGTCGGGCCCCGGTCAGTCCCTCCCGGCGGCGGCGTAGCGGGTGCGCAGCTGCGGGTAGAGCTCGGCGACGTCCTTGGGGTGGACCGAACCGTCCGGGCGGTTGCCGCTGACGCCGTACTCCTTGGTCAGCCACTCGGCGAGGCGCTGCGGGTCGGGCTGGTCCCCGTACGTGTCCAGGTAGCTGACCAGGGCCTCGTAGGCCAGCTCCGGGTCCAGCCGGGAGGGCGCCGACCGCGGAGCCGGCTCCTCCTCGGGGGCGGACCGCTCGGGCCTCCCGGACTCCTCCGCCGCCGAGCGTCCGACCGGCGCGGACGGCCGGGGCTGCGGCTCGACGGCCGGCGGCGCGTCCTGCACGCCGGCCTGCTGGGTGCCCTCCTGCCCCGGGGCCTGCTCCTCGGCGACCGGGCGCGGCGGCTTGAACCACGGCGAGGCCTGGCCGGGCACCCGGCCGCCGGGCGCGGCGTCGGCCGGGTGGCCCGTGGTGCGCACCGGGCGCTCGGTCCAGACGTTCAGCTCCTCGCGGGGCGGCTGCGGGGCCTCCGCGACGGCCTCCTCCGGCTCGTGCGCGGCGCGCAGCCGGACCGCGGCCAGCTTGGCCAGCATCGGCGCGGCCACCTCGGCGGACAGCGGCGCGGCGGCGGCCGGGACCGGCTCGGGCTGCGGCTCCTGCGGGGCCTGCGGGGCCTGCTGGGACTGCTGCTGCGGTTGCTGCTGGGCCTGCTGGCCCTGCTCCGGCTGTCGGACCTGCTGCGGACGGGCAGCGGCGACCGCCGCGACGGGCACCGCGCCGGCCTCGACCGGCGTGCCGGCTGCCGCGGGGGCGGCCCCGGCCGGGGCGATGGCCGCCGCGGCACGGCTCTCCTGCTGCCGGACCTCCAGGGCCTCCTGCTCCGCCCGGGCCTCCTGCGCCTCGCGCTCGCGCGCCTCCTCGTCCAGCCGGTCGAACAGACCCGGGTCCAGCGGCACGCCGTACTTGGCGAGCTTGAGCGGCAGCAGGGCTTGGATCGGCGCCGCGCGCCGCCAGCCGCGCCCGTACCGGAAGCGCAGCTGGGCCCGGTAGACGAGGCGGTTCTGCTCCAGCCGGACGACCTCGTCGTAGGAGCGCAGCTCCCAGAGCTTCATCCGCCGCCAGAGCCGGAAGGTCGGCACCGGGGAGAGCACCCAGCGCATCACCCGGACCGAGTCCATGTGCCGGTCGGCGGTGATCGCGGCGATCCGGCCCACCGCGTGCCGGGACGCCTCGACGACGACCACGAAGAGCACCGGGATGACGGCGTGCATGCCCATGCCCAGCGGGTCGCCCCAGGAGGCGGCCGCGTTGAACGCGATGGTGGCGACGGTCAGCAGCCAGGCGGTCTGCCGCAGCATCGGGAAGGGGATCCGCAGCCAGGTCAGCACCAGGTCGAGCGCGAGGAGCACCACGATGCCCGCGTCGACGCCTATCGGGAAGGCGTAGGAGAAGGCGCCGAAGCCTTTCTCCACGGCCAGCTCGCGCACCGCGTTGTACGACCCCGCGAAACCGATGCCCGAGATGATGCAGGCCCCGGCCGCGACCAGGCCGAGCAGGCCGCGGTGGGCCTTGGTGAGCGTTGGGCGTGCCATTACGTCTATCAACCCCTGGATGTCGGCTGCTGCCGTACGCTGCCTCGGCTGCCGATTCCCGCGTGTCGGGGCGCCGGACGGCTGAGCGACCTCCGGGCTCGGCCCACCGGAGTTTACTCGTACACCTGTTTCAGCGTTTCCGCTGGCCGGAGTGTCACCGTCGCGGCCCGCCCGCAGGGGCCGGGCGGGCCGTCAGCCCTGGGGCGCCGCCGTACCGTTGAGGTAGGTCAGCACCGCCAGCACCCGGCGGTTGGCGTCCTCGGCCGGGGCGAGTTCGAGCTTGGTGAAGATGTTGGCGATGTGCTTGGCCACCGCGCCGTCACTCACCGCCAGCCGGGCGGCGATCGCCGAGTTGGAACAGCCCTCGGCCATCAGTTCCAGGACCTCGCGCTCGCGCGGCGACAACCGCAGCAGCGGGCCGGGCCGGCGCGAGGTGGTCTGCATCAACTTCGCGATCACGTCCGGGTCCATCGCCGTTCCGCCCGCGGCCACCCGGCGGACCGCGTCGATGAACTGCTCGGCGTTGAACACCCGGTCCTTCAGCAGGTAGCCGATGCCGCCCGTGCCGTCGGCCAGCAACTCCCGTGCGTACAGCTGCTGGACGTGCTGCGACAGCACCAGCACCGGCAGGCCCTGGATCTCCTTGCGCGCCCTGAGCGCGGCCTGCAGGCCCTCGTCGGTGAGCGTCGGGGGCAGCCGGACGTCGACCACGGCCACGTCCGGCCGGTGGGTCAGCAACGCGTCCAACAGCTCGGGACCGGTCTCCACCGCCGCGGCGATGGTGAAGCCGTGTGCTTCCAGCAGCCGGATCAGGCCTTCGCGAAGGAGGTAGAGGTCCTCGGCGAGGACAACTCGCACGGCAGCTCCAAGGTGATGGTGGTCGGACCGCCCGACGTGCTGTCGATGGCGAGGACACCGTCGAAGGTACCCAATCGCCGCTCGATCCCGCGCAACCCCGTCCCCCTCGACGGATCCGCCACGCCCACCCCGTCGTCCGTCACCGTGACCCGCAGCGAGCCGGCCCGGTAGAGGATGTCCACCCACACCTGCTCGGCCCCCGAGTGCTTGGCCGCGTTCGCCATCAACTCGCAGATGCTGAAGTAGACGGCCGCCTCCACGGGCGCGGGCGGACGGTCCGGCAGGCTCACGCACACCTCGGTCGGCAGGGCGCTGTCCAGTGCCAGCGCCCGCACCGCGTCGCCGAGACCGCGCTCGGCCAGCACCGGCGGGTGGATGCCGCGGACGAGGTCCCGCAGCTCCTGCAGCGCCCGCGCCGACGACTGCCGCGCCTCGGAGAGCAGCTCCCGGGCCGACGCCGGGTCGGTGTCCATCAGGTGCTCGATGGTGCCCAGGGTCATCCCGATCGCCACCAGCCGGGCCTGCGCCCCGTCGTGCAGGTCCCGCTCGATCCGCCGCAGCTCGGCCGCCTGGCTGCCCACCGCGTCCGCCCGGGTCTCGGTCAGCTCGGCCACCCGCCTGGTCAGCTGGGCGTTCGTCGCCCGGCCGTCCTGGTCCAGCACGCGGCGCGCCACCTCGGCGTACCCGCGGACCGCGAACGGCGCCGCGGCCACGCCCAGCGCGGCCAGCCCGAGCCCCAGCGCGGTGCTGAGCACGACCGACACCAGCCGCCCCGGCACCGGCCCGAACGAGTCCGCGGACAGCGGGGACGCCAGGGCGTAGACCGCACCCCCCAGCACCAGCGCCGCCACCGGGCCGGCCAGCGCGACCACCAGGACCGGGCTCACGACCAGCCAGGCCACCTCCCCGCGGGTCGTCCGGTCCCGGGCGCCCCAGTGCAGCAGCTGCGCGTACTTCGCGACCATCCGCGAGCGGTGGTACGAGTAGCCCGTCCACCAGTGGCCGCGCTCGTCCGGCTCCAGCACCGGCATCGGCTCGTACCCGACCGGGATCCGGACGCCGTACCAGCGCTCCAGCTGACGGCGCGTACGGCCGGCGGTGCGACGGATGAACTGCCCCGCCACCACGGAGCCGGCGATCGCCGCCGCCACGAGCCCCACGAGGACCCCCGGGTAGTAGTTCCGCAGCGCCGAAGCCACCACGGCGCCCGACACCACGGCGGACGCGATCGGCAGCAGCACGCCCGGTACCGCGGCCACCACCAGGAGGGCCAGCCGAGCCAGGCCCTGGCCACCCGCCGCGAGGGCGTCCTCGATCTGGGCGCGCACCGTCGTGCCGCTCGTTCGACTCGCTGTTGCCACGGAAAGCTCCTGATGCCGGTCTCGATCGTCCTCCTTCAGTGTTCACGAACCGGCCGTGCGGGGCACTGGCCGTGCCACCCCGAATCCGGGGTGGTCCTAGCACCACCCGGCCGGGGCGTCACCCGGACGTCGCGCCTTGCCCGGGAAACGTCCGGGAAACGCGAAGAACCCCCGCCGGATATCCCGGCGGGGGTTCTTCGTGAATGATTGTTCGGCGGCGTCCTACTCTCCCACAGGGTCCCCCCTGCAGTACCATCG
>NZ_JBIALK010000038.1:0-72811 GCF_042873275.1 Kitasatospora sp. NPDC004745
AAGCTAAGCCTCACAGCGCCGATGGTACTGCAGGGGGGACCCTGTGGGAGAGTAGGACGCCGCCGAACAATCATTCACGAAGAACCCCTGATCCGTTCCGGATCGGGGGTTCTTTGCATTTCCGGTGACGTATCGTCAGGGCATGGACGATCAGACGACGGTCATGGCGAACAGTGTGCTCCGGCCCGAGCAGCGCGAGGGTGCCCTGCGGGTCCTGGCGGACGCCCAGGTGGTGGACGGTCGGGCCGCGGTGTCCGAGCAGGGCCGGCTCCGGCTCCGTTCCTCGGACACGCCGCGCGGGTCGGTCACCCACTTCGTCGAGAGCGAGGGCGCCGGCGGGCCCGCGGCGGCGGAGACCGGTGGCGCGGGGGCCGTCGTCGGCTACGGCCAGCTGGAGATCCAGGAGCGCCCGGCCGCCGAGCTGGTGGTCGACCCGGCGGCCCGTGGCCGGGGCCTGGCCCGTCCGCTGGTGGACGCGGTGCTGGCGGAGGCCCACCGGGCGGGGCGCGACGCGGTGGACTTCTGGGTGCACGGCGGTCATCCGGCGGCCCGGCACCTGGCCGGGGCGTACGGCGCCGAGCTGGTCCGCGAGCTGAGGCAGATGCGCCGCACCGGGCCGCAGACCGAGGCCGTCGCCGTCCCCGGGGGCGTCGAGCTCCGCACCTTCCGTCCGGGGGAGGACGACGCGGAGTGGCTGCGGCTGAACGCGCTGGCCTTCGCCCACCACCCGGAGCAGGGTGCCTGGACGGAGCAGGACCTCGCCGAGCGGCTGGCGGAGCCGTGGTTCGACCCGGCGGGCTTCTTCCTAGCCACCCGGAACGGCCGGGTGGTCGGCTTCCACTGGACGAAGGTGCACCCCGCCACCGCCACCGAGCCCGCCCTGGGCGAGGTGTACGTGGTCGGGGTGGACCCGGCCGAGCAGGGCAGCGGGCTGGGCCGTGCGCTCACCGCGGCCGGCCTCCGTCACCTGACCGGCTCAGGCGGGGGCGAGCGCGGGCTGGAGACCGTGCTGCTCTACGTCGACGCTGACAATCCGGCCGCCGTGCGGGTATATGAACGACTGGGGTTCACCATCCACGAGGTGGACCTCATGTACCGCGTGCACCACCAGGCCGGCCCGTCCGGCCAGGTCGGTGCGTCCGACTAGGCCGACGAGGCCGAATCGGCTGGGACACCCAGGACAGCCAGGACAGCCAGGACGACCGGGACGGCCCGGCGGTCCCGGCGGGAAGCGGACCGGGGGCCGGTCCCGGCGGGCCCACTAGCCCGACCGGGCGGCCCGGGGCAAGGGGTCGGACGACACCGGCCCTTGCCCCGACCGACTCAGCTTTCCTCCTGGCCATGCGGTGTTTACCGTGGATTCAATTGCTGCCGCGAAGATCACAGGATGAAGTCCGTAGTGTCTCGCTCGTGCAGAGTCGACCGCCACGCGTCGGCCGGCCCTGTACGGACCGCGCCCGGCGGGTGGGCGCTGGCCACGGGTGAGGACGACGGCCCGCAGAGCCATTCGCGTCCGGACGCCGTCCTGCTGCTGGAGGAGCTGGAGCCCATGAGCATTCCTCGCCCCGTCTCTGCCGCGCTGTCCCCGCCGGCCCGGATGTCCAGTGCGCTGGGGATACCGCCCGAGCTGCCGGCCGAGGACGAGCAGGACTTCGACGCCCTGCCCCAGGGCCGCTTCCTCGATCGCGAGCGCAGCTGGCTCGCCTTCAACGAGCGCGTCCTGGAGCTCGCCGAGGACCCGGGGATCCCGTTGCTGGAGCGGGCCAAGTTCCTCGCCATCTTCGCGAGCAACCTGGACGAGTTCTTCATGGTCCGGGTGGCCGGGCTGAAGCGCCGCATCGCCACCGGCGTCGCCCAGCGTAGCGCCTCGGGCCTGCAGCCGCGCGAGGTGCTGGACCTGATCTGGACCCGCTCGCGGGAGCTGATGGCCAGGCACGCCGCGGCCTTCCAGCAGGAGGTGCTGCCGGACCTCGCCGCCGAGGGCATCGAGGTGGTCCGCTGGCCGGAGCTGGCGGAGAAGGAGCAGGCCCGGCTGCACACGCTGTTCCGGCAGAAGATCTTCCCCGTGCTGACCCCGCTGGCGGTCGACCCGGCGCACCCCTTCCCGTACATATCGGGACTCTCGCTCAACCTGGCCGTCGTGGTGCGAAACCCGGTGTCCGGGCACAAGCACTTCGCCAGGGTGAAGGTGCCGCAGTCGCTGGCCCGCTTCCTGGAGGCCTCGCCGCAGCGCTACGTCCCGCTCGAGGACGTGATGGGAGCGCATCTGGAGGAGCTCTTCCCCGGCATGGAGGTGCTGGCCCACCACGCGTTCCGGGTCACCCGCAACGAGGACCTCGAGGTGGAGGAGGACGACACCGAGAACATCCTCAAGGCCCTGGAGAAGGAGCTGATGCGGCGGCGCTTCGGCCCGCCGGTGCGGCTGGAGGTCGAGGAGTCCATCGACCCCTACATCCTGGACCTGCTGGTGCGGGAGCTGAACATCACCGAGGCGGAGGTCTTCCCGCTGCCCGGGCCGCTGGACCTGACCGGTCTGTTTGGCATCGCCGAGCTGGACCGCCCGGAGCTGAAGTACCCGAAGTTCGTGGCGGGCACCGCGCGCGGGCTGACCGACGTCGAATCGGCCTCGCAGCCGGACATCTTCGCCGCGATGCGCGAGCGGGACGTGCTGCTGCACCACCCGTACGACAGCTTCTCCACTTCGGTCCAGGCCTTCCTGGAGCAGGCCGCCGCCGACCCGGACGTGCTCGCGATCAAGCAGACGCTGTACCGCACCTCGGGCGACTCGCCGATCGTGGACGCGCTGATCGACGCGGCGGAGTCCGGCAAGCAGGTGCTGGTGCTGGTCGAGATCAAGGCGCGCTTCGACGAGCAGGCCAACATCAAGTGGGCCCGCAAGCTCGAGGAGGCCGGCTGCCACGTGGTGTACGGCCTGGTCGGGCTGAAGACGCACTGCAAGCTGTCGCTGGTCGTCCGCCAGGAGGGCGACACCCTGCGCCGCTACTCGCACGTGGGCACCGGCAACTACCACCCGAAGACCGCCCGGCTCTACGAGGACCTGGGGCTGCTGACCTCGGACCCGCAGGTCGGGGCGGACCTCTCGGACCTGTTCAACCGGCTCTCCGGGTACTCGCGCCGGGAGTCCTACCGCCGTCTGCTGACCGCCCCGCGCGGTCTGCGCGACGGCCTGGTGTCGCGGATCCACAACGAGATCGCCCACCACCGGGCCGGCCGCCCGGCCCACGTGAAGCTCAAGGTCAACTCGATCGTCGACGAGGCCGTGATCGACGCGCTGTACCGGGCCTCGCAGGCCGGGGTGCCGGTGGACGTCTGGGTGCGCGGGATCTGTGCGATCCGGCCGGGGGTGCCCGGGCTGAGCGAGAACATCCGGGTGCGCAGCATCCTGGGGCGCTTCCTGGAGCACTCCCGGATCTTCGTGTTCGGCAACAACGGCGACCCGGAGGTCTGGATCGGCAGCGCCGACATGATGCACCGCAACCTGGACCGCCGGATCGAGGCGCTGCTGCGGATCACCGATCCCGCGCACCGCGCCGAACTGTCCGGGCTGATCGACCTCGGGGTGTCGGACGAGACCGAGTCCTGGCACCTGGGGCCGGACGGCGCGTGGACCCGCCACTCGCAGGACGCCGAGGGCCGGTCGCTGCGGCACGTCCAGGACCTGCTCATCGACTCGCGCCAACGCCGCCGGGCCGCCACCTCGCGCTGACGCGACCACTGATGCGAGCCGCTGGAGCCACCGGCCCCGATGCCCGCGGGCCGGAGCTCCAGCGGTCGGCCACCAGCCCCGGGGGACGAACCCGGGGGAACGGGGATCTACCACGCCATGACCGATGCGCCGATGACGGCCCAGGCGGCCTCCACCGCGACCGCCGGGGACATCCTCTCCAGCCATCTCACCGCCCAGGCGGGCGCGTTCCTGCGCGCCCTGCCGCTGGCGGTGGGCGAGGTCGGCGCCAGACCGGGGACGGCCGCGGTCGTCCCGGCGGCCGGCACCGCGGACCTGCTGCGGTCGGTGCGGCGGGTCGGCGGGCTGCTGCACACCTTCGGCACGCTGTTCGAGCAGGGCTGGGCCCAGGAGTCGCGCACCGAGCTGCGCTGGCTGCTCAACCTGCTGGCGCTGGAGCCCGGCTACGTCCGCCGCTCGGCCCGCCTGCTGGGCGCGCTGGACTCGCTGAGCGGCAGCGACCCGGAGGGGACGGGCATGCTGGCCGGGCACGCCGGGGCGCCCAAGGCGCGGGCGCTGCTGGACCGGCAGCTGACCCTGGCCCGCACCCGGGCGCACTCCTCGGTGCTCCAGGAGCTCCGTTCGGCCCGGCTGCACGCGCTGGCGGACCGGATGACCCTGCTGGTCGGCGAGGCCCCGCTACTGGAGGCGGCGGGCGGGCGGGCGGCGGCGGTGCTGCTGCCGCAGGCGGCCGCCGCGTTCGCGGCCCTGTCGGCCAGCGCCCAGCAGCTCCCGCTGCAGCGGGCCGCCACGCCGTACGGCGGGGACGGCATGCGCCGGCTGGGCGCGGTGCCCGCGGCGCGGGGCCCGGCGGACGCGGACGCGGCGCTGGCGGCCGACGACGCCCCGTGGGCGCGGACGCGGATCCTGGTGAAGCGGGCCCGGTACGCGTCGGAGGTGTGCGGCCGGGGTGCGGCGGAGCTGGACGAGCTGGACGCGGTGCTGGGCCGGCACCAGGAGGCGGCGGACGCGGCGGTGACCGCGGCCACGGCGGCGCGGACGCCGCGGATCACCCCGGCGACCGCGTACGTGCTGGGCGTGGTGCATGCTGATCAGCGACTGGAGGTGGAGGCGGCGCGGTACGCCTTCTGCCGCCGGTGGCCCGACCTGTCGCCCGGCCCGGACGGCTGGCCGGACCTCCCCCCTGCCGAGGGCTGGGGGCATTCCCCCGCACCACGGACGGCCTGAATTGCGTGATCGCCTGAGCACCGGGCGGGCAGAGGACAGCCCCACGACGAGGGCGGCGCACGCCCCGGTGATCCTGGCGGCCGGCGCGGTGCTGTGGCTGCCCGGACGGCCGAAGAAGAACGGCCGGCTGGGGCGGCCGCGGATCGCGGTGATCCACCGGCCCAAGTACGACGACTGGAGCCTGCCGAAGGGCAAGCTCGACCCGGGGGAGGGGATGGTCGCGGCGGCGCTGCGCGAGGTGCGGGAGGAGACCGGCTACTCGTGCGTGCTGGGACCGGAGCTGCCGTCCCAGCACTACCTGGTGCAGGGCCGGCCGAAGGAGGTCCGGTACTGGGCGGCGGTGCCGTCGGGCGGGGCCTTCCGGCCGAACCGCGAGGTGGACCGGCTGGAGTGGCTGCCGGCGGGCAAGGCCCGCGCGCGGCTGACGCACGGGCGCGACCGGCTGCTGGTCGACGCCCTGCTGCTGGTCCTGGGGGCGCGGCCGGTGCGGGCGGGCGGGGTGCCGTCGGCGGAGGACCGGCGGAAGTGATCTCGTCGCGCCCTTGCCGTGACGCAACCGTTACTACCTGACGTAGTTTCCTGTCATCCGTTCGAGGTTCACTCCCCGTTCACTTGCGACCGGCTGTCGTGTCACTTACCCGGCCTAACTTCGGGTCTACCGGAGGGCCGCACGGGCCCCGGACCACAGCAAAACCCGCGCTCCGCCGTCCTCGCACGGCCCGCGCGACGGGCAATGCCACAGAAAGGGACACCCCAGTGAAGCTCCAGCGGAACGGCCGCTCCAAGGCCCTCGCCATCGGTGCCATGGCGCTCGTCAGCTCGCTGTCGCTCGCCGCCTGCGGCTCGGACGATAACAACAACACCACGGCGTCCAACGGCTCCAGCGGTTCGGCCTCGGCCGCCGCGGCGATCAACTGTGGCAAGCCCGGTGCGCTGATCGCCGCCGGCTCGACCGCCCAGGGCAACGCGATCGACGTGTGGAAGACCACCTTCGGTGCGGCCTGCTCCGGCACCACGGTCAACTACGGCGGCGTGGGCTCCGGCGCGGGCGTCCAGCAGTTCACCCAGGGCAAGGTCCAGTTCGCGGGCTCCGACTCGGCCCTGAAGCCGGCCGAGGTCGACGCGACCAAGGCGGTCTGCACCGGCGGCCAGGGCATCGACCTCCCGATGGTCGGCGGTCTGATCTCGCTCGTCTACAACGTGGACAACGTCGACAACCTGGTCCTGGACGGCCCCACCGCCGCCAAGATCTTCGACTCGCAGATCACCAAGTGGAACGACCCGGCGATCGCCGCCCTCAACCCGGGCGCCAAGCTGCCGGACGCCGACATCCAGTCGTTCCACCGCTCGGACGACTCCGGCACCACCGACAACCTGACCAAGTACTTCTCCAAGGCCTCGGGCGGCGCCTGGACCTACCCGTCCAGCAAGACCTGGGCGGCCAAGGGCGGCCAGTCGGCCAACGGCAGCGCCGGCGTCGCGGCCCAGGTGAAGCAGGTCAAGAACTCGATCAGCTACGTCGAGCTCTCCTTCGCCCAGACCAACAACCTGAAGAGCGCCGCCATCAACACCGGCGCCTCCAAGCCGGTCGCGGCCACCGCCGAGAACGCCGCCAACACCTTCGCCAAGGCCAAGGTCGCCGGCACCGGCAGCGACCTGGCGCTGACGCTCGACTACGCGACCAAGGACGAGGGCTCCTACCCGCTGGTCCTGGTCACCTACGAGATCGTCTGCGACAAGGGCAACAAGGCCGACACCCTGGACACCCTGAAGGCCTTCCTGAGCTACACCATCAGCGACGCGGGCCAGAAGGCGATCGGCGAGAAGGGCTACGTCCCGCTGCCGAAGGAGCTGACGGACAAGGTCAACGCGGTCGTCCCGACCCTGGCCTGACCGTACGGCACGACCGGTGGGGCGGCCCCGTGAGCGAGGGGGGCCGCGGCCGCCCCACCGGAACGCACTGACCCAGCACCACGTCCGGGGCACCGCCGCCATGGTGCCGTCCCCCTTCCGGGGCGGCACCACCAGACCGGAGTAGACAATGACTTCATCCTCCCCTGCCGCCCCGCGAGGCAGGGAACGCCGGAAGCGCGACAGCCGCTTCGGCGACAAGGTCTTCATGAACCTCGCCCGGGGTTCGGGCATCTTCCTGCTGGTCATCATGGCCGCCATCGCCGGCTTCCTGACCTGGCGGACGGGCCTGGCGCTCAGCAAGGACCAGGGCAACTTCCTCACCACCTTCGAATGGGCGCCGGACGCCCCGAAGCCGGTCTTCGGCATCGCCGTCCTGGTCTTCGGCACGATCGTCAGCGCCATCATCGCGATGGTGATCGCCGTCCCGGTGGCGATCGGGATCGCGCTGTTCATCTCGCACTACGCGCCGCGCCGGATCGCCCAGCCCTTCGCCTACCTGGTGGACCTGCTGGCCGCCGTGCCCAGCATCGTGTACGGCCTCTGGGGCGCGCTCTTCCTGGTGCCGCACATGGACGGCCTGACCAGCTGGCTGAACGAGTACCTGGGCTGGACGTACGTCTTCGACCAGACCAAGACCGGCACCACCCCGCGCAACCTGTTCACGGTCGGCATCCTGCTGGCGATCATGATCCTGCCGATCATCACCGCGGTCTCCCGCGAGGTGTTCCGCCAGGTGCCGCGGATGCACGAGGAGGCGGCTCTCGCGCTGGGCGCGACCCGCTGGGAGATGATCCGCACCTCGGTGCTGCCGTTCGGCCGCCCCGGCATCATCTCGGCCTCGATGCTCGGCCTCGGCCGCGCCCTCGGCGAGACCATCGCGGTCGCCGTGGTGCTCTCCGCGAGCAACGTCCTCTCGCTGCACGTCCTCGACCCGGGGGGCGGCACCTTCGCGCAGAACATCGCGCTGAAGTTCGCCGAGGCCGGTGACACCGGCCGCAACGCCCTGATGGCCTCCGGCCTCGTCCTGTTCGTCATCACCCTGCTGGTGAACGGTGCCGCGCGGCTGATCGTCGCCCGCCGCAAGGAGTACTCGGGGGCCAACGCATGATCTCGGAGCTCGCCTCTGTCCCCGCGGACGCCCGGCCGACCGGCCGGCCGCTGACCGCCAACCGGCTGCCCAAGTGGGCCCCGGCCGCCGTCGCCGCCGGCTCGCTCGCGCTCGGCTGCGGGATCGGCGCCGTCGGCGGGCTGGAGAGCCACCTGCAGTGGGGCCTGATCTCCGCCCTGCTCTTCGTGGCGATCGGCTACGGCCTCTCGGCCCGCGTCGAGGGCCGCCGCCAGGCCAAGGACCGGCTCGCCACCTCGGTGGTCTGGGTCGCCTTCATCCTGGCCGTCGTCCCGCTGGTCGCGCTGACGGTGTACACCGTCCAGCAGGGCATCGCGGTGGTCAACGGGAACTTCCTGAGCCACTCGATGAAGGGCGTCATCCAGTCCGGCCCCGGCGGCGGCATCTACCACGCGCTGATCGGCACCCTGCAGCAGGTCGCGCTGGCCACCGCCATCGCCGCTCCGGTCGGTCTGCTGACCGCCGTCTACCTGGTCGAGTACGGCCGCGGCAAGCTCGCCAAGGCGGTCACCTTCTTCGTCGACGTCATGACGGGTGTCCCGTCGATCGTCGCCGGTCTGTTCATCCTGTCGCTGTGGAACCTCGCCCTGGGCTTCAACTACTCCGGCTTCTCGGGCAGCCTCGCGCTGGCGATCCTGATGATGCCGGTCGTGGTCCGGTCCACCGAGGAGATGCTCAAGCTCGTCCCGAACGAGCTGCGCGAGGCCTCGTACGCGCTCGGCGTGCCGAAGTGGAAGACCATCCTGCGGATCGTCCTCCCCACCGCGATCGGCGGCATCACCACCGGTGTGATGCTCGCGGTCGCCCGCATCACGGGCGAGACCGCCCCGGTGATGATGCTGGTCTTCGGCGCCGACTACATCAACAGCAACCCGTTCGACGGGCCGCAGCAGTCCCTGCCGATGTACATCTGGCAGCAGTACTCGCTGGTCAACAACGACTACGGCTACGCCCGTGCCTGGGGTGCCGCGCTAGTGCTGATCGCCTTCGTGATGGGGCTCAACCTCATCGCCCGGGGCATCGCACGCTGGCGCTCGCCCAAGGGCGGACACTGACGACCGACTGACGTACGACACAGCATTCATTAGCGGCCCCCAGGCCGCGGGCGAGAGAAGTAACGATCATGGCCAAGCGCATCGACGTCAGCGGACTGTCCGCCTACTACGGCACCACCAAGGCCATCGAGGACATCTCGATGAGCATCGAGCCCCGCTCGGTGACGGCCTTCATCGGCCCCTCCGGCTGCGGCAAGTCCACCTTCCTGCGCACCCTCAACCGGATGCACGAGGTGATCCCCGGCGCCCGGGTCGAGGGCAAGGTGCTGCTGGACGACGAGAACCTGTACGGCGCCAGCGTCGACCCGGTGGCCGTCCGCCGCTCGGTCGGCATGGTCTTCCAGCGCCCGAACCCGTTCCCGACCATGTCGATCTACGACAACGTGATCGCCGGCCTCAAGCTCGCCGGCGTGCGCAAGAAGTCCGTCCTGGACGACGTGGTGGAGCGCTCGCTGAAGGGCGCCAACCTCTGGAACGAGGTCCACACCCGGCTGAACAAGCCCGGGGCCGGCCTCTCCGGCGGTCAGCAGCAGCGTCTCTGCATCGCCCGCGCCATCGCGGTCGAGCCGCAGGTCCTGCTGATGGACGAGCCCTGCTCCGCGCTCGACCCGATCTCGACCCTCGCCATCGAGGACCTGATCGGCGAGCTGAAGTCGCAGTTCACCATCGTCATCGTGACCCACAACATGCAGCAGGCGGCCCGCGTCAGCGACCGCACCGCCTTCTTCAACCTGGCCGGCGTCGGCCAGCCGGGCAAGCTGATCGAGCTGGACGACACCCAGCGGATCTTCTCCAACCCCTCGGTCCAGGCGACCGAGGACTACATCTCCGGCCGCTTCGGCTAGACCGGACCGCCCGTCCCGCGCCGCCCGGCGCGCACGACGGGACCGAGACTGCTCCGCGGTGCTGCATGGCGGTGCCGCCGTGGAGCATGAAGAAGGGCCCGCCCCCGAGATGTGGGGGCGGGCCCTGTCACGTCCGGGGCGCTCAGCCCCAGAAGAGGTGGACGAACCAGTAGATCAGCGCCGCGACGGCGCCCGCCGCCGGCATGGTGATGAACCAGCCGAGCACGATGTTCTTGGCGACGCCCCAGCGCACCGCGCGGATCCGCTTGGTGGCCCCGGCGCCCATGATCGCCGAGGTGATCACGTGGGTGGTGGAGATCGGCGCCTTGAAGACGAACGAGGTGATGTACATGACCGTCGAGGCGGTGGCCTCGGCGGCGAAGCCCTGCGGCGGGTCCAGCTCGATGATCTTGCGGCCCAGCGTCCGCATGATCCGCCAGCCACCCGCGTAGGTCCCCAGCGAGAGCATCGTCGCGCAGGAGATCTTCACCCAGACCGGGATGTCACCGGTGGTCTGGCGGCCGGAGATGGTGAGCGCCATCACCACGATGCCCATGGTCTTCTGGGCGTCCTGCAGACCGTGCGCCAGCGCCATCGCGGCGGCCGAGGCGGTCTGCGCGACCCGGAAGTTGCGCTTGGCGCGGTGCGGGTTGGCCCGGCGGAAGATCCACAGGATCGCCAGCATCACCAGGAAGCCGCCGATCAGGCCGACCACCGGCGAGACGATCATCGGAATGACGATCTTGTCGATCACTCCGCTCCAGATCACCTCGGTGCCGCCGGCCAGCGCCGCGCCCACCAGGCCGCCGAACAGGGCGTGCGAGGAGGAGGACGGCAGGCCGAAGTACCAGGTGACTAGGTTCCAGGCGATCGCGCCGATCAGGGCGGCGAACAGGATCGCCATGCCCTGGTTGCCGCTCGGCGTCTCGATGATCCCGCTGGAGACGGTGTGCGCCACGCCGCTGCCGAGGAAGGCGCCGGCGAGGTTCATCACGGCGGCCATCGCGAGCGCGGCCCTGGGGGTCAGCGCCCGGGTCGAGACCGAGGTGGCGATGGCGTTCGCCGAGTCGTGGAAGCCGTTGGTGTAGGTGAAGAAGAACGCAACGCCGATGACGGCGATGAGTGCAGCCGTGTCCACGAGGGTCAGGACTCCTTGACGGCGATGGTCTCCACCGTGTTGGCGACGTGCTCGAAAGCGTCCGCCGCCTCCTCAAGGACGTCCACGACCTGCTTGAGCTTGAGCACCTCGATGGCGTCGTACTGGCCGGAGAACAGGTGGGCGAGCAGCTTGCGGTGGATCTGGTCGGCCTGGTTCTCGAGCCGGTTGACCTCGATCCAGTACTCGGTCAGGTTCGACATGGTGCGCAGGTTCGGCATCGCCTCGGCGGTCAGCTCCGCGGCCCGCGCCAGCACCTCGATCTGCTGCTCGATCCCCTTCGGCAGGGTCTGGATGTCGTAGAGGACGACCAGGTCGACGGCCTCCTCCATGAAGTCCATGATGTCGTCCAGCGACGAGGCGAGGCTGTAGATGTCCTCGCGGTCGAAGGGCGTGATGAAGGACGAGTTCAGCTGGTGGAAGACCGCATGGGTGGTGTCGTCCCCGGCGTGCTCGGCGGCGCGCATGCGCTCGACGATCTCCGCGCGGGCCGACACGTCTGATCCCAGCAGTTCCAGCAGGAGCTTCGATCCGACGACGAGGTTCTCCGCGGCCGCGGCGAACATGTCGTAGAAGCTCGTCTCCTTCGGGGTCAGGCTAAAACGCACGGAAATCTCCGATGTGCGGGGTAGGGACTGAACGATGCTAGGTGCAACCGAGCGCATTCACGCAAACGGGGTGGTGCCCCCGGAGGCGGAACCTCCCCTTCCGTTCGGCGTGGCACCGGCCGCCCCGGACCGCCCGCCCGGGTGCGGACCTGAGGCCCAGTCTGACGGAACCCCGCCCGGATCGTCCCCGTCGTGCGGACGGAGGACCGGGGCGACGCTCAGACGGCTCAACCCCGCCCCCGGCCCCTCCGGGAGCGCCCGGAGCCGCCCCCGGACGGACGGCACATGCCGCGTCGGCCGTCGGAACACCACGGACGCCCCCGGTGTTGGACACTGGTGGCCGACGCAGCCACCAGGCACCCAGACGAAGGCGGGCCGATGACCACGACGCAAGCGCGCACCGCGCCGGACCACGCGCCCGAGCCCGGCGGCGCGCCCGGGACCGACCCGGCACCCGCCGCGGCCGCCCACCACGGCCCGCACGGCTACAGCGCGCAGAAGGACGCCCACCTGAAGCGGCTGCGCCGGATCGAGGGCCAGATCCGCGGCCTCCAGCGGATGGTCGACGAGGACGTCTACTGCATCGACGTGCTCACCCAGGTCTCGGCCAGCACCAAGGCCCTGCAGTCCTTCGCGCTCTCCCTGCTGGAGGAGCACCTGCGGCACTGCGTCGCCTCCGCCGCCGAGGAGGGCGGGGCCGAGCTCGACGCCAAGGTGGCGGAGGCCACGGCCGCGATCGCCCGCCTGCTGCGCAGCTGAGCCCCCGCGGTCGGCGCCGACCCGGCGCCCCCGCCGCCCCCTGTCGACCCGGTGACGGCTACCGGGCGCCGACGGCCGTCACCGTGTGCCGGACTCCGTCGGCTCGTCGGCCGGCCCGGGCTCGGCCCGGTCGAGCAGCACCTCGTCGATCCGCTCGGTCGGCAGCCGGTCGCCGGCGCTGGCCGTCGCGGCGATCATCAGCTCGCCGGCCAGCTCGATCTCGTCGAGGGCCGCGTCGTCGTGGCCGCCGCTGCGGCCGCCCGTGGACGACACCACCTGCACCACCCCTTCAGTGCCTCGCCAGCCCGGGCGGCAGCCACCCGACGTCCAGCCTAGGCACTTCGGGGCCCGTCCACATGGCACGGACGGGCCATCTCGGCGCCGCCGAAACGGGTGACCGCCGCTCCCCGGACGGCCACCCGCACCGGCGGCGCCCCGTCTCGCCCCGGCGCCGGAGCAGTGGCCGGACGGCCTACTTCGGGCTCTCCGAGGGCTTCATCGCGTAGATGTCCGAGGACGGCGGCTCGGCCGCCTCCACCGGCTTGCCGAAGTCCGTCAGCGAGGTGGTCGAGGTCACCTTCACCTGGTCCTTGGCCTCCTTCGAACCGGCCACCCCGGCGAAGGTGAACACCTCGACCACCTTGTGCAGCCGGCCCTGGTCGTCCAGCCAGACGTCGTACGGGACCTCCTTCACCGTGAAGGTCTGGCCCCCCATCCGCAGGCCGTCCCCGCCCCGGCCACCGGTCGCGTCCGCCGCCTTGGCGAGGTCGAGGGTGCCGCGGTAGTGGTGCAGCGCCACCCCGTCGACCGTCTCGGTGCCCACCGCGTCGGCCTTCTGCGCCCCGCGCAGCGCGCCCGCGGCGGAGGCCGGGTCGGTCGCCCCGCTGCTGACCAGGTTGCCGTCCGGCAGCTGGCGCACGTCCAGCTTGACCCACTTGCCCTCGGGCACCTTCGCGCCGCTGTTCTGCAGGTAGACCGTGCCGGGCAGGACCACCTCGACGATCTTCCCGGTGGTCGCCGCGCCCGGGGGCACCTGGACCTCCAGCCGCCCGATCCGCTTCACGTAGTCGTAGCCGCCCGTCCCCGAGAAGACCGCCTTCTTCTCGGACGACTCGGTGACCAGCTCGGTCGCGGTGTGCGCGGAGCCGGTGCGGCCGGTGATGTCCGCCGCGTTGCGCACCGCCGTCAGCGGGTCCGCGGCGAGCTGGTCGGGGGCGGCCGACCGCTGGTCCGCGGAGTCGGCGGCGGAACCGCCCGCCGAGCACCCGGCGGTCAGGCCGGCCAGGGCGACGGCGAGCAGGGCGGCCCCGGCCGCCGAGTGCAGGTGCGGTACCTGACGGCGGCGACCCGGCCGCCCGGCGCGCTGCTGGTCGGTCATCTTCATCCTCGCGCAACCCCCTCGGGCCCGACTGCCCTGCCGGACACCACCGGGTGGGCAGAGCTCTTGTCGGGCAAACGAGTTGGGCCGCAAAGGGTTACGCGGGACCCACCGGTCCCTCCCGTCCGAGCGGCTCCTGGACGGCGTCGCGCGCCGGGCGTCCGGCGCGTTACGGTGAATCCCGTGCACAGTGAGCTGCCGGCCGCCCCCGGCACCCGGATGCCCGAACACCGCGTCGCCGTCAGCGAACGCGGCTCCTTCGCCTTCGCCACCTGCAGCTGCGGCTGGTACTCCCCGGCCCGCCGCTCGCGCGACCTGGCCCGCCGCGAGGCGGACGGGCACCTCGCCGCGACCGGCGCCCCGCCGGGCTGACGACGGGTTCCGCGGCCCCCCTCGGGCCGGCCACCGGCACCCGGCACCAGCGGCGCCGGAACGGACCGCCGGCTCAGGCCGCCAGGTCGGACTCCGGCGGCTGCTCCTCGCTGCGCACCGCCCCCCGCTCGCGCCCGCGCCGCCGCCCGCGCGGTGCGGCGGCGCCGCCGCGCTCCGCCGCCCGGATCAGCGGGGCGACGGCCGTGCGGCTCAGCGCGTGGCAGAGCGGTACCAGCACGGCCATCGCGATCGGCGCCAGCAGCAGCACCACCGCGGCGGCCAGTGCGAAGCCGCCGATCACGTCGGTCGGGTAGTGGACGCCCATGAACATCCGGCAGAAGCCCTGCAGCAGGGCCAGGCCCCCGGCGATCCAGCCGAGTCGGCGGTTCACCAGGAACAGCGCCACCGCCACGCCCATCGTCATGGTCGAGTGGTCGCTCACGAAGGAGTGCGTGCCGGCCTTGCCGTCCACCAGCACCAGCAGCCCGGGGTGGTCCACGAACGGGCGCGGCCGGTCGACGATCGCGGCGATCGGCAGGTTCGCCAGCTCGGCGATGGCGACCGAGAGCGGCACCCAGAGCAGCCCGGCCACCGCCACCGGCGCGTCCGGGCGGCGTCTGGCCTGCAGCCAGGCCACCAGGCCGAGCATCGCCAGGCCGATCAGGATGCCGTACTCGCCGATCCACGAGACCAGGTGGTCCAGCCACTGCGGTGAGCGCTTGGCCAGGCCGTTGACGGCGTAGAGCAGGCCGAGGTCGGGGTTGGTCGTGTCGGCAAGCGGCGTCGACACGCCGCACCTCCTTCTGGTCCGCTGCACCTGGTCGTTCCGCCCGGGGCCCTCCCGGGGCGGGAAGCTGACGGTGGGCCACCGGAACCAACGTCATCGCCGGTGCACAGCGTTCCACGGAAACGCGCGGTTATGGAAACTTGACTCAGCGTCCACAGGGCACTCACACGTCCCCCGCCGGGAGCGCTCAACCCCTCGCCGCCGGCCGGGCCGTCCCGGTGGCGCCGGTGGCACCCGGGCCCGTCGGGGCGGGCGGCGCGGCCGCCGCGGGCCGGGCGGCCGGGGCCGTGGCGGGGCCGGCCGGGGCGGGAGTGGCCGGAGCGGTGCCGCCGCCCGGGGCGGCGGCCGGGGCGGCCGGCGGCGTGGTCGGGTCCTGCGCGCCCGGACGGCTCGGGGCGCTCACCGAACCGTCCGCGTTCCGGGTCGGCAGCGCCTGCGCGCCGTCCGAGGTGACCCGGGTCGCCCCGATGTACTCCCGGGTGTCGATCTTGTCGTAGCGGATCACCGCGCCGGTGTGGGGCGCGTTGATCATGTACCCGCCCCCGACGTAGATCCCGACGTGGTGGATGCTCCGCGGATCGTTCAGGTCCGTCGCCCAGAACACCAGGTCCCCCGGCCGCAGCTGATCGCGCGACGGGTGCGGGCCGGCGTACCACTGGTCGTTCGCCACCCGCGGCAGCGTGATGCCCACGCTGGCGTACGCCGCCTGGGTCAGCCCGGAGCAGTCGAACCGCCCGTTCTGCGAGGGCAGGCCCTCACCGCCCCACAGGTACGGCGTGCCGAGCTTGCTCTGCGCGAAGTAGATCGCCCCCGCCGACTGCGCGGACACCTCCACCGGCGCCGTGGGCGCCGTGAAGCTGCGGGCCATCGCCTGGATGTTCCGCACGTAGCCCTGGGTCTCCTTGTACGGCGGCACCCCGTTGTACCTGGTCACCGCGTACGGGCCGGCGTTGTAGGCGGCCAGCATGTTCGCCTGCCGGTCGCCCGGCACCTTCGCGACGTCCCTCGCCAGCGCGCAGTCGAAGGTCGCCGCCGAGGCGATCGCGTCGAACGGGTCCCAGACGTCCTTCTTCCCGTCCCCGTTGGCGTCCGTCCCGTACGACGCCCAGGTCGCCGGCATGAACTGCGCCATTCCCTGCGCCCCGACGCCCGATTGGGCCTTCGGATCGAATCCGCTTTCCTGGTACAGCTGCGCCGCGAGCATCGGCGGGGAGATCTCCGGACAGAGCGCGCCCCACTGCTGGATCGACGCCTGGTAGGCCGCCGGGACCGTTCCCGGGGAGAGCGCCGCGCGATTGGCCGACGCCTGCGGCGTACCGCTCGCCGCATACGTCCCCATCGTCACCAGGCCGACGAAACCGACGGCGACAACTCCCGCAGCGGCGGCGGCCGTACCGGCCTTCCGGAGTACCATCAGCACCATCCCGACGAATCGTCAGTCGAAGTGTTCCGGAAGGCGTTGCTCACCGCAATCATCAGAGATACAAAGAGTGAGCGCTATCCTTCGTACGGTGGACATCCTCGCGTACGTGTCCGATGCCTCACGACCAATCCGCGAGAAGTAGCCAAGTCGACATCAGATCTGGCCAAGAATGGGTACCGACCCTTCGCGCGGGCGGGGTCAGGGCCCTTGAATTTGCCTGATCGGGCGGTGAGATGGAAATGAACCTGAGCAGCGTGCACACCTACGCGATCGGCCACCTGGCCGAGGACCCTCCAAAGAAGCCGAATATCGACACCATCATCGGCGGGATCGCCCCGGACTGGGGCCCGTTCGCGACCCTCGGGTCGGAGGCCCGCGTGATGGTCGAGGTCATCATGGCCGTCGCCATCCTGATCTGCCTCGGCATCGCCGTCTGGGGAGCCGCCAAGCAGCGGATCGGTGCGACCGCGATGCGCGACAGCTTCGGCGCCGAACAGGGCAAGGGGCTGATCGTGGCGGGCCTGACCGGCGTGTTCATCATTGGATCACTCGGCACTCTGTTCACCATTGTCTACGGCATGGCGATCTGACGATCGGACAGCAGTAGCACGCAGTAGCCAGGTCGAACCCACAGGTCGAACCCAGGTCGAACCCCAGGCCCCACCGGGCCCGCCCGGGCCCCACAAGGCCCGACGGGGCCGTCCGAGGCCAGGCCCCGTCCCCCGACCGCCCCGGGCAGCCCGCGAGCCGTCCACCCCCGTTCCCGCCCTCCGTCCGCGCCCGCCCACGGGCGGAGGGGCCCCGGAGCCACCCGGCTCCCCGCACCAGGAGGGCCGCCGTGCCGTTGTCCGACGACCAGCCGCACACCCGTACGCGGCTGCCGGTCGGCGAACAGCCCTCCTCCCAGCCGAGCCAGCGTCAGGCGCGCCCGATCCGCACCCTGATGACCGTCCTCGCCGTGGTCACCCTCCTCGTCGTGGCCATCTCCATCGCCAACCGCGACAAGCCCGACCCCCGCACCACGGGCCCCTCCGCCGACCGCGCCGCCCCCACCGCGCCCGCCGGCGCCGGCCCCGCCCCCAGCGGTGACCAGCCCGTCGGCACCACCACCAACGGCATCGGCTCCGGCTACCCGCACACCGACGCGGGCGCGCAGTCCGCCGCCGCCAACTACGCGGTCGCCGTGGGCTCCGCGGACATGTTCCGCACCGACAGCCGGCACACCATCATCGCCACCATCGCCGACCCCGGCGCGGCCCCGGCCCTGCAGACCCGCCTGGACCAGGGGTTCGGCGGCGACACCGCCGCCCGCTACGGACTCGACGCCCAGGGACGCGCCCCCAAGGGCCTCACCTTCGTCAGCCGCACCGTCCCGGTCGGCACGAAGTCCACCGGCTACAACGACGGCGACGCCAAGGTCGAGGTCTGGTGCACCGGCCTCACCGGCCTCGCGGGCGAACACTCCGTCCAGCCGGTGACGACGAACTGGTTCACGCTCACGCTGTCGCTCCACTGGACGGGCAGCGACTGGAAGCTCACCGACTTCACCAGCAAGCAGGGTCCGGCGCCGATGCCCGGAGACCAGCAGGCCGCAACCGCCGAGGAGATCACCGGCGCCGTCCAGCAGTTCGGGGGGTTCCGCTATGCCCGTTGACCAGACCTCGCACCGCACCACCGCACGCCGCGCGGGGGTGCTGGCGGGCGCACTGGCCACCTTGCAGGTGGCGGCGCTCCTGGCGGCCCAGCGCGTGTTCGCGGAGCCTTCACCAACGGCGACACCGTCCGCCACGCCAACGGGAAGTCCGAGTGCCAACTGCCCGGACCTGCCGATCTCCGGCAACGGCATTCTCTGTGTGGACAAGCCGGGAATCGGCTCGCTCCCCGGGAGCGGGACCGTCGGCAATGTGACGGATCCGCTGGGGTCGTTGGCCAAGGGGTGTGCCCAGGCGGCGGCGTGGGTGGTGCGGAAGCTGTCGGGTGCGATCGACGGGACGACGCAGGTGGACTTCACCAACGCGTCGTTCCTGCAGCAGTACGCGGTGGTGTTCGCCGTGTCGACGGTGGTCACCCTGGTGCTGTGGCTGCTGGCGGTGACGAAGCGGGCGGTGCGGGGGGCGCCGTTGGCGACGGCGTTCTCGGAGGCGATCGGCTTCCTGTGGCTGACCGTGGTGGCGTCGGCGTTCACGCCGTTGATCCTCTACACCGTGGTGAGCGTGACGGACGGGCTGACCAAGGCGATCGCGGTGGGGACGAAGTCGGACACCGGGACGTACCTGGGCGGGTTCGCGGACACCCTGGAGAAGGGGGACGTGGGCGGCGGTCCGCTGATCCTGGTGATCGTGTCGCTGGTGGCGGTGCTGGCGGCGGCGGTGCTCTGGATCGAGCTGTTGATCCGGGCGGCGATGCTGTACGTGGGCGCGTTGCTGGGTACGGCGGTGTACGCGGGCCTGGTGGACAAGCAGCTCTGGAAGCACGTGCGCCGGTGGGCGGGGGTGATGGTGGCGGTGGACCTGGCGAAGCCGATCATCGTGGTCATCCTGGGCCTGGCGGGTGCGGTGGCGACCGGGGCCGGGGCCACCGACGACTTCGCGCGGGTGCTGTCGGGGCTGGCGATCCTCTTCCTGTCGATCTTCGCGAGCGCCGCGGTGTACCGCTTCGTGCCCGGCTTCGGCGACGAGATCATGAACATGCGGCACGCCCGGGCGAGCGCGGTGTCGGCGGGTTCGGCGATGATCAACGGCACCGCGAACCTGATGAAGCAGGGCATCACCACCCACGGCGACCGCGGTCCGCAGGCGGTCGGCGGGGGCGGTGGGGGAGCGGGCGGCGGCTCGGTGGCGCCGGGCATCGCGGCGCACGCCGGCCGGACGCCCGCCCCGCCGCCGCAGGCGGGGCCTCCGCAGGCCCCGGTTCCGATCCGCGACAGCAATCCAGCGAAGGGAGGGTGACGGTTAAGTGAGCAGCGAACCGCTCGGCCAGTACGGGGCCCAGTACGCCCAGCCGTACGTGCACCAGCGCCGCACCTACCTGATCGGCAAGGCCCGCCCGAACGCACCGATCGGCCGGAACCGGGAGTCCGGCGAGATCGTGCTGATCATCTTCGGGGCCTTCCTCGGCATGCTCTGGGGCCTGCTGATGCCGGTCCTGCCGCTGCGGATCGGCGGTCTGGTGGGTCTGCCCGCGCTGGCGATCGCGGCGGTGTACGTGCCGTACCGCAAGCGGACGTTCTACAAGTGGGTGGAGATCAACCGCACCTACCGCCGGACGGTCCGCAGCGGGCGGGCGCTGTGGCGCTCGGACGTGATGGACGCCGGCACCCGGATGGACGGCCGGGAGGTGGAGGTCGGTCCGCCGCCGGGGGTGGGGCGGCTGCGCTGGCTGACCGCGCCGTTCGGGCCGGACGAGGTCGGGGTGCTGATGCACCTGGAGCGGCGGACGGTGACGGCCGCGATCGAGATCGAGGGCCCGGGCGTCGGGCTGCGCGACTCGGAGGACCAGGAGGCGCTGGTCGACCGGTTCGGGACGCTGCTGAAGCACGTCGCCAACGGGGACGGCTTCGTGACCCGGCTGCAGATCCTGGCCCGGACGCTGCCGGCGGATCCGGACGCGCACGCCAAGGACGTGGAGCGGCGCGGTGACCACGACGCGCCGCGCTGGCTGCAGGACTCGTACGACCAGTTGCAGTCGATGGTGTCGACCTCCTCGGAGCAGCACCGGGCGTACCTGGTGGCCTGCATGCACTACACCCGCGACCTGGCCGCGGAGGCGCACGCGATGGGCCGGACGGCCACCGGCCGGCGGGCCCGGGACGACGAGGGGCTGGCGGCCGTGATGGCGCGCGAGCTGACCGACATCTGCGCCCGGCTGGCGGAGGCGGACATCCGGGTGCGCCAGCCGCTGGGCCAGGCCCGGCTGTCCTCGCTGCTGCACTCGATGTACGACCCGGACCACCCGATCGACCACATCCAGGCGATGTCCCGGCGCAACGCCTGGCCGGCCGAGCTGGACGCGACCCACCCGCAGTTCCTGCAGGCGAAGACCCGTGAGTCGGCGACCCGGGAGCCGTGGTGCCACGCCACGGCGTGGGTCAAGGAGTGGCCGCTGACCCCGGTGGGGGTCAACTTCCTGGCGCCGCTGCTGGTGCACACCCCGGACGTGATCCGGACGGTCGCGGTGACGATGGACCTGGAACCGACGGACGTCGCGATCGAGCGGATGCTGACCGAGAAGACCAACGACGAGGCGGAGGCGAGCCGCGCGGCCAAGATGAACCGCACGGTCGACCCGCGCGACCTGGCGCACACCGGGCGGGTGGACCAGCGCGGTGACGACCTGGCCTCCGGCGCGGCCGGCGTGAACCTGGTCGGCTACATCACGGTGTCCTCGCGCAATCCGGACGCGCTGGCCCGGGACAAGCGGACGATCCGGGCCTCGGCCGGGAAGAGCTACCTCAAGCTGGAGTGGTGCGACCGGGAGCACCACCGGGCGTTCGTCAACACCCTGCCGTTCGCCACCGGCATCCGCCGCTGACCGTTCGGCGACCCCGCCGCCGCACCGCCCGCAGTCCGATCGCCCACCGCCACACCGGCCCACCGCCACACCGGCCAACCCGTCCAGCCGCCCCACCGACCCGCCCCGGCGGCGTCCGACCACCACCACCGCCCGCCGACCAGACCAGGAGGCCGCCCATGGCGCTCGGCAACCTCACCGAGGCGTTCACCAGCCTGATGTTCGGCAAGGTGGAGACCACCCGGCTGCCGGTGCGCACCTCCACCGGGCAGGCGCAGGCGGTCTACCTGCCCACCGCCGCACCGGGTCTGGGCGACTCGGGGGTGATCATCGGGCGCGAGGTGTACAGCGGCAAGGGCTACGTCTACGACCCCTTCCAGCTGTACGGTCAGCAGCTGCCGGCCCCGCACTGGCTGGTGCTCGGCGAGTCCGGGAACGGCAAGTCGGCGCTGGAGAAGACGTACGTGCTGCGGCAGCTGCGGTTCCGCGACCGGCAGGTCGTGGTGCTGGACGCGCAGGGCGAGGACGGCGTCGGCGAGTGGAACCTGATCGCCAACGCGCTGGGCATAAAGTCGATCCGGCTGGACCCGATGGCCGCCCGGGACGGCGGCGTGAAGCTCAACCCGCTGGACCCGGCGATCACCCAGACCGGCCAGCTGTCGCTGCTGCGCACCATCGTCGAGGTGGCGATGGGGCGGGGTCTGGAGGAGCGGGCCGGGTTCGCCCTGAAGGCCGCGCACGCCCACGTGGTGGCCTCGGTGACGGACCGCCAGCCGGTGCTCGACGACATCATCGACACCCTGCGCAGCCCCGAACTGTCCTCGGTGGAATCGCTCGGCGTGGCGGTGGACGAGGTGCAGTCCTGGGGCCTGGACGTGGCGCTGGTGCTCGACCGGCTGGTCGACGGCGACCTGCGCGGCATGTTCGACGGCCCGACCACCGAGGGCATCGACCTGGACGCGCCGCTGATCGTCTTCGACCTCTCGCACATCGACCGCAACTCCATCGCGATGCCGATCCTGATGGCGATCGTCGGCGTGTGGCTGGAGCACACCTGGATCCGGCCGGACCGGAAGAAGCGCATCTTCCTGGTCGAGGAGGCCTGGCACATCATCAACAGCCCGTTCGTGGCCCAGCTGTTCCAGCGGCTGCTGAAGTTCGGGCGCCGGCTCGGCCTCTCCTTCGTCGCGGTGGTGCACCACCTCTCGGACGTGGTGGACGGCGCGGCGGCCAAGGAGGCGTCGGCGATCCTGAAGATGGCCTCCACCCGGACGATCTATATGCAGAAGGCCGAGGAGGCGCGGGCGACCGGCCGGGTGCTCGGTCTGCCGCGCTGGGCGGTGGAGATCATCCCCACACTTTCGCCGGGCATCGCGGTCTGGGACGTCAACGGCAACGTGCAGGTGGTCAAGCACATCATCACCGAGGCCGAGCGGCCGCTGGTCTACACCGACCGCGCGATGACCGAGGACGCGGTGGCCGAACGGGACCGCGCGGAGCGGCAGTTGGCGGCCGAGCCGGGGGTCTGAGCCGCTTCGCGGGGGTGGCCGGCGGCCGGCCCGGGCGGCCCGCGGGGGCGGGCGCGGAGGCCGGTTCCCGGGCGCCGGCGTCGCCCGGACGGCGACGGTTCGTCAGGAGGTAATCCTCTCGTTACGTTCAACGTCCTGACAGCTACGCGCGTTGACCCTAGGCTTCACAGGCGCAACACATCGCCCGAACGCCCGGTCCAGTCCACAACCGGCGCTCCTCCTCCAAGGTGCAGGGGACCCTCTCATGCTCACCGTCAGATCCCGCCGTGCGGCGCTCGCCGTCGTCGCCGCCGCTGGTCTGTTCGGCACGGTGGCCGTGCCGACGGCCGCTCAGGCCGCCGACGCCAAGCGTCACAAGACCGTCAACCTCCAGCTGCTGGCGATCAACGACTTCCACGGCAACCTGGAGCCCCCGGCCGGCTCGTCCGGCACGATCAAGGAGATCGACCCGGCCACCGGCAAGGAGGTCGCGACCCCGGCCGGCGGCATCGAGTACCTGGCCACGGCGCTGCGCCAGGCCCGGATCCCGGCCGACGACTCGATCACCGTCGCGGCCGGCGACATCGTCGGCGCCAGCCCGCTGACCTCGGCGCTCTTCCACGACGAGCCGACCATCGAGGCGATGGACAAGCTCGGCCTGGACGTCACCTCGGTGGGCAACCACGAGTTCGACGAGGGCGCGGCGGAGCTCCTGCGGATGCAGGAGGGCGGCTGCCACCCGACCGACGGCTGCTACGAGCCGGGCCGCACCTTCAAGGGCGCCAACTTCAACTACCTGTCGGCCAACGTCACCGACGAGAAGACCGGCAAGCCGCTGCTGGCCCCGTACTGGGTGACCAAGTCCCAGGGCGTGAAGGTCGGCTTCATCGGCGTCACCCTGGAGGGCACGCCGAACATCGTGACCGCCGAGGGCGTCAAGGGCCTGAAGTTCGCCAACGAGGTCACCACGATCAACAAGTACGCCGCCGAGCTCAAGGCGAAGGGCGTCAACTCGATCGTCGCGCTGATCCACGAGGGCGGCTACCCGGCGAGCAGCGTCTACAACTACGACTGCGGCCCGGCCGGCCAGGGCATCTCCGGCCCGATCGTCGACATATCCAAGAAGCTCGACCCGTCGATCGGCGCCATCGTCACCGGCCACACGCACAACGCGTACGCCTGCACCATCCCCGACCCCAACGGCGTGCCGCGCTCGGTCACCAGCGCCGCCTCCTTCGGCCGCCTGTACACCGAGATCGACCTCAAGCTCGACAAGACCACCGGCGAGATCGTGCGCCCCTCGGTCAAGGCCGAGAACCACGTGGTGCGCCGCACCGTCGAGAAGGCGCCCGACATGACGGCGCTGATCGACCACTACTCCAAGCTCGCCGCCCCGATCGCCAACCGTCCGATCGGTTACATCGGCTCGGACATCAACGGCCGCGGCAACAGCGACCTGGAGAAGCCGCTCGGTGACCTGATCGCCGACGCGCAGCAGGAGGGCCTCGCCGCCGCCGACAAGGGCGGGGCGCAGCTCGCCTTCATGAACCCCGGCGGCATCCGCTCCGACCTGGTCTACAAGGCCACCGGCGCCGAGGGCGACGGGGTGGTGACCTACGGCGAGGCGTTCACCGTCCAGCCGTTCACCAACATGATGCAGGTCAAGACGCTGACCGGGGCCCAGCTCGTGCAGCTGCTCCAGCAGCAGGTCAGCGGTGCCAACCTGGCCGCGCCGAAGATCCTGCAGGGGTCCGCGGGCCTGAAGTACACCCTGGACATGCGCAAGACCGGTGCCGACCGGGTCCTCGTCGACACGATCCGGCTGAACGGCGCCCCGATCGACCCGGCCGCCAAGTACCGCGTCGCGGCCAACGAGTTCCTGGCCGGCGGCGGCGACGGCTTCCCGGCCTTCGCGGCCGGCACCGACAAGCTCGTCGGCGCCTCCGACCTGGACGTCTTCACCGCCTACCTGGGTGCCCACAGCTCGGCGGCCTCGCCGCTGAAGGCCCCGGCGCAGGACCGGATCAAGGTCATCGGCCCGGGTAGCGACATCGACTGACCGTGAGCCGGCACAGGACGGGCGGGGCGCTGTCGGGGCGCCCCGCCCGTCCTGCTTTCCCGCCTACTCGGGGGCCGGCCCGCCCGGCAGCCGGACGGTCGCCAGGGCGCCGGGACCGCCGTCCCCGGCCGCGCCGAGCGACACCTCGCCGCCGGCCTCCCGCACGCTCTGCGCCACGATCGACAGCCCCAGGCCGGAACCGGGCAGCTGCCGGGAGGACGGCGAGCGCCAGAACCGGTCGAACACGTACTGCAGTTCGTCCGGGGGGATGCCCGGACCGTGGTCCCGGACGGTCAGCACGCCCTGCCGGAGCCGGACCTCGATGGTGCCGCCCGGCGGGCTGTACTTGACGGCGTTGTCCAGCAGGTTGATCACCGCCCGTTCCAGGGCGGCGGCGTCGCCGTGCACGAACCAGGGGTCGGTGGCCGTCTCGAAGACCAGCCCCGGCCCGCGCAGCTTCGCCCGTTCGACGGCCCGGCCCGCGATCTCGTGCAGGGCGACCACCGTCGGGTTGTGGACCGGTTTGGGGGAGTCCGGGCGGGACAGCTGCAGCAGGTCGCCGATCAGCACGGTGAGCTCCTGCATCTGCGCCTTCATGTTGCCCAGCAGCTTGGTCTTGGTCGCCGGGGGCAGCGGGCGGCCGGTGTCGTTGCTGCGGATCAGCAGGTCCACGTTGGTGCGCAGCGAGGTCAGCGGCGTCCGGAGCTCGTGGCCGGCGTCCGCGATCAGCCGGGTCTGCCGCTCGCGGGAGTTGGCGAGGGCGGTGCTCATGGAGTTGAAGGAGGTCGACAGGCGGGCGATCTCGTCGTCCCCGTGCACCGGGATGGTGGTGCCGACCTCCTCGGTGCGGGCGATGTGCTCGACGGCGTCGGTGAGCTGGTCGACCGGCTTGAGGGCGGAGCGGGCGACCAGCCGGCCGGCGATGGCGGCGAGCGCGATGCCGCCGAGCGCCACCCCGCCGAGGATGAAGGCGAGCTTCTGGAGCGAGTCCTCGACGGGCTGGGTGGAGGTGGCGACCATGACCAGCGCGGTCGGGTACCCGCTGACCTCGGAACCGGCGGCGCTGATCCGGACCATGGCCGGGGTGCCGTTGGTGTAGTGGCCGTCGCGGATGATCGACTGTCCGGGCTTCAGGTGCAGGGCGTTGCTGTCGCTCGACTCGACCATGATCGCCCTGCTCGCGCTCATCGGCAGGCACACCAGCGGCGTGCTGGTCGGGCTCAGCAGGACGTACTGGGTGTCCCGCGGGACGGGGGCGCCGACCGGGGGCTGCCGGCCGT
The DNA here is from genome assembly GCF_042873275.1 of Kitasatospora sp. NPDC004745. NCBI lineage: Bacteria > Bacillati > Actinomycetota > Actinomycetes > Kitasatosporales > Streptomycetaceae > Kitasatospora > Kitasatospora sp. NPDC004745. Next base: position 25,713 of record NZ_JBIALK010000038.1, read on the forward strand.
TGCTCTGGACGTTCCGCAGGGCCGTCTGCGGGGTGGAGGCGCAGTCGTTGCTGCTGATCGGGGGCAGTTGGATCCGGATGTTCTGGAGGTCGCTGCGGACCAGCCCGTAGAGCTGCTTCTCCACGATGAACCAGCACGCCAGCGCCGACAGCGCGATGGCGACGGCCACCGCCGCGGCGCTGAGGAAGATGAGGCGGCTGCGCAGTGAGCGGGAGCGCAGCCAGAGGGCGAGGCGCCGGTGCCGGGAGGAGCGCGGCGGGACCAGCGGAGGGGGAGGAACGGTGCTCACGCCGTGGCGCCGGCGGCCGGGCGCAGGGCGTAGCCGACGCCTCGTACGGTCTGGATGAGGCGCGGCATGCCGCCCTGCTCGGTCTTGCGGCGCAGGTACATCACGTAGACGTCCAGGGAGTTGGAGGAGGGCTCGAAGTCGAAGCCCCAGACCGCCTTGAGGATCTGTTCGCGGGTGAGGACCTGGCGGGGGTGGGAGAGGAACATCTCCAGCAGCATGAACTCGGTGCGGGTGAGTTCGACCGGCCGGCCGGCCCGGGTGACCTCGCGGGTGGCGGTGTTCATCCGCAGGTCGGCGAAGGCCAGCACCTCGCTCTCGTCCTCGGCGGCGGCGCGGGCGGCGGCCTCGGTGGCGAGGGCGTTGCGGCGGAGCAGGGCGCGGACGCGGGCGAGCAGTTCGTCGAGCTCGAAGGGCTTGGCGAGGTAGTCGTCGGCGCCGACGTCCAGGCCGGTGACGCGGTCCCCGACGGCGTCGCGGGCGGTGAGCATCAGGACCGGGACGGTGTCGCCGCGGGAGCGCATCCGGCGGACGGCGGTGAGGCCGTCCATGCGCGGCATCATGATGTCCAGCAGGACCAGGTCGGGCTTGTCCCGTTCGACGGACTCCAGCGCCTCGTAGCCGTCGGTGGCGGTGGCGACCTCGTAGCCCTCGAAGGCGAGGCTGCTCTCCAGGGCGTCCCGGAGGGCGGGTTCGTCGTCGACCACGAGGAGCCGGGCGGAGGGGTGGCCGGCCTCGGCGGGGGTGCGGTCGTCGGCGGACGGGGTCATGGGCGGCTGCCCTTTCTCGTCGGGTGGAGGGCCTGCTGGAGCGGTGGTCCGTCGTACAGGGTCCTACAGGTTCTGGCCGGCTTCGAGCTTCGGCAGGACCTGCTTGATGTCGTTGATGGGGATGGAGAAGCCGAGGCCGACGCTGCCGGCGGTGCCGCCGCCTGCGGTCGAACTGGTGCCGCTGGGGGCGTACATGGCCGAGTTGATGGCGATGACCTGGCCGTTGGCGTTGATCAGCGGGCCGCCGGAGTTGCCGGGGTTGAGGGCGGCGTCGGTCTGGAAGGCCTTGTAGGTGGTGGTGCTGCCGCTGTTCTGCTGCGGGAGGCTGCCGCGCAGGCCGGGCAGGGAGGGGAAGCCGAAGCCGCCGTTGCTGCTGGTGCTGCCCTCGTCGAGCTGGACGGTGACGTCGCGGTTCTCGGCGCTGATGATGCCGGAGGTGACGGTGCCGGTGAGGCCGTCGGGGTTGCCGATGGCGACGACCGGGTCGCCGACGGCCACGGCGGAGGAGTCGCCGAGGGTGGCGGGGGTCAGGTTCTTGGCGCCGGTGGCGGTGATCACGGCGACGTCGAGGGACTTGTCGGTGCCGGTGACGGTGGCCTGGGCGGTGGAGCCGTCCTTGAAGGTCACGGTGATCGGTCCGCCGTCGGCGGCGGTGTCGATGACGTGGTAGTTGGTGAGGATCCGGCCGCTGCCGTCGAGGACGACGCCGGTGCCGGTGGCGGTGCCGCCGGCGCCCTTGACGGTGATCTGGACGACGCTGGGCGAGACGGCGGCGGCGATGGCCGGGACGTCGGCGCTGCCGTCGGAGCGGGCCGCGACGGGGCTGACGACGGTGCCGGTGCGGGCGCCGGAGGTGTGCTGGTCGGCGGCGACGACCCCGCCGGTGACACCGCCGAGGACGGCCGCGACCGCGGCGACGGCGGTGACCAGGACGACCCGACCGCGGAGCAGGCCGCGGCGCGCCCGGCGGCCGTGCCCGCCGTGGTCGCCGGGCTCGCCCGGCCGGCCCGCGGTGGGCGGCTCGGGGGGCATCGGCGGGGGCGGCGTGGGGGTGTCGAAGCCGCTCGTGGAGTGGTCCTCGCGGTAACCGTAGGCGGTCGCGTCGGTGCTGCTGCCGAGGACGGTGCCCTCGACCACGCGGGGCTCGTACGGGCCGTACTGCTCGCTGTGGTGCCGCTGCTGTTCGCTCATGCCGACCAAGCTCCGCCCGGTGCATGAGGATCGGATGAGAACCGGATCAGAAGGGCCCGAGAAGCCCGTTGGGTTCTCATAAAGCCTGGTCAGGTGGTGTCCGGCGGCCGGTGGAGCGGAGCCCGCTACTCCGCTTCGGCGGCCGCGGCCGGTGCGGCGCCGTTGCAGCCGCAGGACCGGCGGATCACCAGGCGGGACGGGAACTTGCGGACCCGCTCGGTGTCCGAGCCGGGCACCATCAGCGAGTCGTCGAGCACCAGGTCGACGGCGGCCCGGGCCATCGCGTCCCGGTCGGAGGCGACGGTGGTGAGCGGCGGGTCGGCGAGCGCGGCCTCGGGCACGTCGTCGAAGCCGGCCACCGCGAGGTCCTCGGGGACCTTGAGGCCGACCTCGCGGGCGGCCCGCAGCACGCCGATCGCCTGGTCGTCGGTGGAGCAGAAGATCGCCCGCGGCCGGTCCGGGGAGCGCAGCACGCCGAGCGCGACCTCGTAGGCGCCGTAGCGGTGGAACGGCGCGTCGATCAGGTGGGGTTCGGTGGGCAGGCCGTGCGCGTCCATGGCGCGCTGCCAGCCCTCGACGTGGTCGATGACCGGGTCGCCGGGGGCGGGGGACTCCACCGGGCCGCCGAAGCAGGCCACGTACGGGTGCCCGTGCTCCTCCAGCAGGTGGCGGACGACGGCCTCGGCGCCGCCCACGTCGTCGGTGACCACGGCGACGTCGTCGATGGCCTCGGGCCGGCGGTGCAGCAGCACCACCTTGGCGCCCTCCATCGCGGCGAACTCCTCGGCGGCGCGCTGCGAGGGGCCCTGGCTGACCAGGATCAGGCCGGAGACGCGCATCCCGAGGAAGGCGCGGACGTAGTGCACCTCGCGGTCGTCCACGTAGTCGGAGTTGCCGATCAGGACGAGCTTGCCGCGTTCGGAGGCGGCCCGTTCCACGGCGTGCGCCATCTCGGCGAAGAAGGGCTGGCGGGCGTCCGGGACGACCATGCCGATGAGGTTGGTCCGGCGGGAGGCCATCGCCTGGGCGACGCTGTTCGGCCGGTAGCCGAGCTGCTCGATCGCCGCGAGGACCTTCTCCCGGGTCGCGGGCGCGACCGGGCGCGGCCCGTTGTTGATGACGTAGCTGACGACCGCGGTCGAGGTACCAGCCAGCCGGGCTACATCGTCGCGCGTCACTTTGGCCACGGGGGGAGTCTACGCGGGTGGCGTCCGCGTCGGCAGTGGGACCTGGGGCTGCCTGCGGGTGGACGGCGGGTGCCCGGGGGGCGAACCGGACAAGCCGGGCGGGGGCGGCCCGCCCGGCCGGCCGGTCAGGACTCCAGCTGCGCCGCGGGGCGCTGGGCGAGCTCCGGGCGCTCTCCCTTCTCGGGCTTCTCCGGGACGACGAAGCGGTAGCCGACGTTGCGCACGGTGCCGATCAGCTGCTCGTGCTCGACGCCGAGCTTGGCGCGCAGCCGCCGGACGTGCACGTCCACCGTCCGGGTGCCGCCGAAGTAGTCGTAGCCCCAGACCTCCTGCAGCAGCTGCGCCCGGGTGAAGACCCGGCCCGGGTGCTGGGCGAGGTACTTGAGCAGCTCGAACTCCTTGAAGGTGAGGTCGAGCGCCCGGCCCTTGAGCTTGGCGGAGTAGGTGGCCTCGTCGACCGAGAGGTCGCCGTTGCGGATCTCCATCGGGCTGTCGTCGGTGGTGACCTGGAGCCGGCCGAGGGCCAGTCGCAGCCGGGCCTCGACCTCGGCCGGTCCGGCGGTGTCCAGCAGGACGTCGTCGACGCCCCACTCGGCGGTGACGGCGGCCAGGCCGCCCTCGGTGAGCACCAGGATCAGCGGGCAGCCGATGCCGGTCGAACGCAGCAGCTGGCAGAGGCTGCGGATCTGCGGCAGGTCGCGCCTGCCGTCGACCAGGATGACGTCCGCGCTGGGGGTGTCCACGAGGGCGGACCCCTCGGCGGGCGCCACCCGGACGTTGTGCAGCAGCAGGCCGAGGGCCGGCAGCACCTCCGCGGAGGGCTGCAGTGCGTTGGTGAGGAGGAGGAGAGAACTCATACCCGGTAGTCCCCTTTCCGGGTCGTCGCGGTCGCGTTGCGGCTGCCGCCACAGCCGGATGGCGCACGTGCTGAAGTGAGGGGGAGGTCGGGCGCCGGGGACGCACCGGGGGATCGGCCGGAGCGCAGGACGTGGCGCGCGGGCCGGGGGTCCCGCAACCCCTGGCGCACCGTTTCTGCCCTGCTCATCCCGCGAACCCTCCGGTCTGGTCCGGCTCCGGGCGGCGGCCCGGGTGCCGGGTGGCGACGCCCCGGCCGGCCCGGGCACGTCGTTGTGCCGGGTGAGGCGGGGGCGGTCCCGCGATGCGCCGGGGGTGGACCGACGAATCGCACGAACGTCCGTACTGGCGTCCTGAAAGCACAAAAGGACCCGGGGGCGACTCTGCCCGGATCCCTCTTGGACGTCGAGGATAGCCGAAGGCCTCCCGCACCGGGAGGGCTCGAATCCGGCGGTTGGGCGATTTCGGGCGCGCGCCGGGTGAGCCTGGACACAGCTTCGAGCGGTCCTCCGCGGCCGCGGGGCCAGGGCGATTGCCGGTCGCGGCGGCGGACACGCCATCATGGGACGCACATCGGCGGTGCCGCGCGGGTCCACCTTTCGGGTGATCGGGCGGCGGTTCCGGTGGTGGGCCGGACCGGGGCACCGGGGCCGGGCGAGGACGACGAGAAGGGGTGGCCCCGATGGGTGCGACCACCGAGCCCGCGAGCGGCGCCCGGGTGCGCGGGACGATCCGTTACTGGGCGGCCGCGAAGTCCGAGGCCGGACTGGCCGAGGAGCCGTACGACGCGGCGACCCTGGCGGAGGCCCTGGCGGCCGTCAGGGAGCGGCACGCGGACCGGCCGAAGCTCGTCCAGCTGCTCGGGCACTGCTCGTACCTGGTCGACGGCGCGCAGGTCGGCGGCCGGGACCACACGACCGTGGCCCTCACCGAGGGCGGCACGGTCGAGGTGCTGCCGCCGTTCGCGGGAGGCTGAGCGCCGTGACGGACATGAACGACGCCAACCACGCCGCGCCCGGCGAGTGGCCGCAGCAGCCCCGGCAGCCGCAGCCCGCCGACCCGCAGCACGACCCGCAGTACGGGCAGCAGCCGTACCCGCAGCCGTACCCCCAGGGGCAGCAGCCCCGGGCGGCGTACGGGCAGCAGCCGCACCAGCAGCAGCCCCACCCGCAGGGGCGGCAGGAGCCGTACGGGCAGCAGCCGTACCCGCAGGGGCCGTACCCGCAGGCCCAGCCGGGGCAGCAGCCGTTCCAGCAGGCCCCGCAGGCCCAGCAGCCGTACCCGGCGGGACGGCACCGGCAGCCGCAGCCCGACGCGTACCCGCACTCCCAGCCTTACCCGCAGCCGCAGCCGTCCTACGGCCATCCGGGGTACGGGCAGGCCCAGGTGCCGCCCGTCGACGACGCGGCGACGACGCTGCTGCCGCCGGTGCCCGCGATGGACGACGCGGCGGCGACCACCCTGCTGCCGCCGGTCCCGCCGATGGACGACGCGGCGGCGACCACCCTGCTGCCGCCCGTGCCGGCGATGGACGACGCGGCGGCGACCACGCTGCTGCCCCCGGTGGGCGGTGCCGGCGCGCCGCCGGTCGCCCGGACGCCCGCCCGGCCCCTCGCGCAGCCGCAGCCGCAGCCGCAGCAGCAGCCGCAGCAGCAGCCGCAGCAGGCGCAGGCGCAGGCGCCGCGCCTCGACCAGCCGACCATGACGCTCAAGCGCCCGGCCGCCCCCGGCGGGCCGGCCGGCGCCCCCGCCGTGCCGCCGTACGCGGCCGTGCCGGCGCAGCCCGCGCCGCCCGTGCAGCCGCCGGCGGCCGCCGGCCCGGCGGGCCGGACCGGTTCGCCGATCATCGACCCGGGCCTGCAGCCCGCGCTGATCACCGCCGGCGCGGCCGGGCTGCTGGCGGGCGGGGCCGCGCTCGGCCAGGTGGGGCTGGCCCTGGTGGTCGTGCTGCTCCAGGTGCTGACGGCGGCCGGCTGGTTCAGGCTGAACGGCATGTGGCCGGCCCGCCAGGGCATCGCGCTGGCCGCGCTGGCCGGGTTCACCGCGGACGCGGCCGTGCTGCTGGCGGACGCCGACAACGGCGTCGCGGCGGTGGTCGGGACGCTCGGCGGGTTCTTCCTGCTGGTCCTGGTGCTGCAGACGTTCCGCCCCTCGGACCCGAAGGAGCGGTTCTACGCGCTGACGGTGCTCGGCTCGGCCACCGTGGTGACGGCCCTGTGCACCACGCTGCTGCTGGCCGACTGGGTGCCGGCCGGGGTGGGCGCGGTCGCACTGGCCACCGTGCTCGCCGCGGCGCCGCTGCCCGGTCCGAAGCAGCTGGGCCCGGTGCTGGGCCTGGTGGCGGCCGTGCTGCTGGGGCTGCTGGTGGGCGCGCCGCCGGCGCTGGGGGTGCTGGCCGGGCTGGGTGCGCTGGTCGGCCGCCGGGTCGCGGCGTACGACTTCCCGTCCCGGTTCGTGCACATGACGGCGGGGGTGGCGCTGCCGCTGGCGGTGGCCTCGCCGCTGATCTGGATGGCCACCGACCTGCTGGCCGGCTGACACCCGCCCGCGCGGGCGTCAGGCTCCTGGGCCCGCCCGCCCGTGGGCCCTCCCGTCCCGCCCCGGAACCATGCTCCGGGGCGGGACGTCGTACGGTCGTGCGGGACCGCCCCGGCAGGGACGGCCGCACGGGCCGCCGGACGACGGCCAGGGAAGGCGGCGCCGGACGGTGCCGCCGGAGGACGGCGGACGACGACCGAACGACCACGGCGACCGGCGACGACGGGGGAGAGCGATGCGCGGATGGCTGAAGGCGACGATCGGCCTGGTGGTGGTCTCGGGCCTGCTGGTCGCCGCCGACCGGATCGCGGTCGGGGTGGCCGAGGACGAGGCCGCCGACCAGCTGGTGAGCAGCGGCCGGATGAGCCAGCGGCCGGACGTCTCGATCGAGGGCGTCCCGTTCCTCACCCAGGCGCTGTCGATGAAGCTGGACGACGTCCGGATCTCCTCCGACGGCCTGACCGTCGGGGACGGCGGCCGCCGGGTGGCGCTGCACGCGTTCACGGCCAAGCTGTCCGGCGTGAAGGTGGGCGACAGCATGAAGAGCGCCACCGTGGACAGCGGCACCGGCAGCGGACTGATCACCTACGCGGACCTCGCGCAGCTGCTGCCGCCGGCCTCCCAGCTGATGCACGGGGCGAAGCTGCCGATCGGCGGCGGCTCCCGGCTGACCCTGGCGTACGCCGGGCCCGGCAAGATCAAGGCCTCGCTGGGGCCCGTCGAGGTCGGGGAGGGCTCGGTGCACAACACGGGGAACACCGTCACCGCGGACGGGTTCCAGCTCAGTCCGCTGGCCGGGATGTTCGCCGGGGTCACCAACCAGAAGCTGGAGCCGATGAGCTTCACCCTGGACTCGCTCCCGGCCGGGCTGAAGCTGGCGGGCCAGGACGGCGCGACGCCGCTGCCGGAAGGGCTCCGGCTGAGCTTCGAGGGCAAGGACGTGCAGCTGCTGGGCTGACCGCCCGGCTCGGCCCGGCCCGGCCTCGCACCGGATCGTGGGCCGCCGGACCGTTGCGCCTCGTTCCGTTCCCTGCCGTACCGTTCCCTTCCGTACCGTTCCGCTCCGCGAGACGCGCCGTCCAGCGCGGGTCGCGGAGCGGTGTCGTTTCCGCCCGTTGTGTGCCGTCGTGGCGGGCCCGGCCCGGCCCCGGGCGGTGCGCTGTAGGCCGCGCGGAGGTCAAATCTCAGCATTCAGGCCATTTGGTCTCACTATTCGGTACGCTAATGACAGCGGGCCTCCGGTGTCCCTAGCATCGTCGACATGAAGCGACAGACGGATCTCACGAAGCGGCGGGCGGTCGACCTGTGCCGCGTGGCCGCCTGTCTGTGTCGAATGCGCTAACTCGGCGTCTTGGCAGGGCAATTGATGCCCGCCGCCGATTCTTCCGGTGACCCAGCCCGGCCGCTCCGGCCGGCCGTCGCCGCCACGCCGTGCCCCTCCCCGCCCGGTCGCCCCGGACTGCCCTCCCCGTCCCATCATTCGGACAGGAATTCGGACCGTAGTCGTCCCGGCACCCCGCAGCACTCCTGAGCAGCACCTTCCGCAAACCGCCCTCGGATGGAGAACACCACCATGAGCCGCAGCGACGTCCTGGTCGACGCCGACTGGGTCCAGGCCCGCCTGGACGACCCGAAGGTCGTCATCGTCGAGGTCGACGAGGACACCTCCGCGTACGACAAGAACCACATCCGCAACGCCGTCCGGATCGACTGGAAGCAGGACCTCCAGGACCCGGTCCGCCGCGACTTCATCGACCAGGCCGGCTTCGAGGCGCTGCTCAGCGCCAAGGGCATCGCCAACGACGACACCGTCGTGCTCTACGGCGGCAACAACAACTGGTTCGCCTCCTACGCCTACTGGTACTTCAAGCTGTACGGCCACGGCGACGTCCGCCTGCTGGACGGCGGCCGCAAGAAGTGGGAGCTGGACTCCCGCGACCTGGTCTCCGAGGTGCCGGCCCGCCCGGCCACCGAGTACCGGGCCCAGGCCGTCGACTCCTCGATCCGCGCCTTCCGTGACGACGTGATCGCCGCCATCGGCACCCTGAACCTGGTCGACGTCCGCTCGCCCGACGAGTTCTCCGGCAAGCTGCTCGCCCCGGCCCACCTCCCGCAGGAGCAGTCGCAGCGCCCCGGCCACGTGCCGAGCGCCCGCAACATCCCGTGGGCCAAGAACGCCAACGACGACGGCACCTTCAAGAGCGACGACGAGCTCAAGGCCTTGTACGAGGCCGAGGGCATCGACCTGGCGAAGGACACCATCGCCTACTGCCGCATCGGTGAGCGCTCCGCGCTCACCTGGTTCGTGCTGCACGAGCTGCTCGGCCAGGAGAACGTCAAGAACTACGACGGTTCGTGGACCGAGTACGGCAGCCTGGTCGGCGTGCCGATCGAGCTCGGCAGCAACTGAGCCTCCGGCTCGACCGTAAGTCAGAAGGGAACACAGACATGTGCGGTGCGAAGGCCGGCGGCCCGGACCTGGCAGGAGTTGACGTGGCGAACGAGACGATCATCCAGGGTTCGGTGACCCGCGACGGTGAGCCGGTCAACGGCTACGTCCGGCTGCTGGACGAGGGCGGCGAATTCACGGCCGAGGTGCCCACCTCGGCGACCGGACAGTTCCGGTTCTTCGCCCGCCCGGGCAAGTGGACCCTGCGCGCGCTGGTGCCGGGCCAGACCGTGGACCGCCAGGTGGTGGCCTCCCAGGGCACCGCCGTCGAGGTCGCGATCGCGGTCTGACGCGGACGGACGACACAGCGGGGGGCCTGCCGCGGCGGGCCCCCCGGTCGTACCGTGGAGACGTGCAGGCGAGACGGCGGCGGCGGTTCTACTTCGCCATGATGGGCGTGTGCCTGGGCCTCTTCGTGCTGGCCTGGGGCGTGGTGCGGTTCTTCTCGGTGGGGGCCGCGATCGGCATGTGCGTGGTCGCTATGGTCATCCCGCCGGCCGCCGCGGTGTTCGCCAACAAGCGCGACCCGGACGACGACTGGTGGAACGACCCGCGCTGGGACGACCCGAAGTGGGACGACCCCGGCCACGACCGGGACCGCCCCGACCACGAGGAACGCGGCTAGCGCCCGTCCGGCGGGCGGCGGACGCCGTCAGTAGACGAGCGCCTGGACGCCGTCGGCCATGATCTCGCTGACGAAGACCTGCGCGCCCGCGATCCGGACGCCGTCGAGGGTGTCCTTCTGCTCGATCCCGCGCCGCACCGCGCACTGGGTGCACAGCGTCACCGAACCGGCCGCCAGGATCGAGTCCAGCAGGTCCGGCAGCGGCGCCGCGTGCGGCAGCTCGAACTCCTTCGCCCGCCCCGGGAGGGCGAACCAGGAGGACTCCCCGGTCAGCCAGAGCGAGACCTCGATCCCGCTGGCGACGGCCACCGCCGCCACCGTGAACGCCTGCGAGCACCGCTCCGGCGCATCCGCCCCGGCGGTGACCTTGATGACGAGTTTCTTCGACATGGCGCCACCTTAGAGGTCCGGCGGCCCCCGCTCGCCGTCATCCCGGGATCCCTTGGACAAACCTTGGGCGGCGCCGGAGCGCGGGGGCGCGAAACGGCGACGTGGTGGGGCTCACCGCGACCCGCCGATGACCGGCGGATAGAGTGAGCGGCAGCAAAATCCACCACACTGTCGCCGCCTGGGAGCCCCCCGTGTCCGGTCTGGAAATGTTCTTCGACGGTCTGCTGGCCCTCATGGCCGTGCTGATCACCTGGTTCGCCATCTTCTCGGTGATGAAGCTCTACCAGGGCCAGCGCTGACCCCTGCCGTACGGTTGAGGCAGTCCCACACCGACGACAGCGACCAGGAACATGATCGAGATCCCCTCTGACCTCCACAAGGACGTCGTCCCGCTCGCCTTCCTCCTCGGCACCTGGGAGGGCGCGGGCGTCTATGACTTCCCGGGCACGGAGAAGTGCAACTTCGGCCAGGAGATCGTGATCCGGCACGACGGCCGGGCCTTCCTCGAGTTCCGCTCCCGCACCTGGGTGCTGAACAACGAGGGCGAGAAGGTCCGCCCGCTGGAGAACGAGCACGCGTTCTGGCGCATCACCAGCAACCCCGACGGCACCAGCGGTGCCCGCGGGATCGAGATCTCCTCCGTCCGGGACGACGGCACCGTCGAGATCTGGTACGGCGAGCTGGCCGACGGCAAGCCGCAGATCGACGTCTCCACCGACGCGGTGGCCCGCATCGAGGGCTCGCCGGAGTACTCGGGCGGCAAGCGGCTGTACGGCTTCGTCAACGAGGAGCTGCTCTGGGTCGGCGAGAAGGCCGCCCCGAACGTGCCGCTGCGCCCGTACATGTCCGCCCAGCTGAAGAAGGTGCTCAGCCCGGCCCAGCTGATCAAGGACATCAACGACCTGCCGGACGACGGCATCGCCTTCTTCAAGTAGGCGCGGCGCGGCCGGGCGGACCTCTGGTCCGCCCGGGAACGGCTTCGCAGGAGTAGGGACCGGCCCCGCGGCCGGTCCCTACACTTGCCTCAGGACCCCCGACTTGGCAGGGACAGCACCGTGGCGGACACCGGCACCACCGACTGGCAGCTCTCCGGCGACTGGAAGGCCGACCTGCGCGAACGCGGCTACCGGCTGACGCCGCAGCGGCAGCTCGTGCTCGAGGCCGTCGACGTCCTCGACCACGCCACCCCCGACGACATCCTCGGCCACGTCCGGCGGACCGCCAGCGGCATCAACATCTCCACCGTCTACCGGACGCTGGAGCTGCTGGAGGAGCTCGGCCTGGTCTCGCACGCCCACCTCGGGCACGGCGCACCGACCTACCACCTGGCCGGCCGCCACCACCACCTGCACCTGGTCTGCCGGGACTGCGACCGGGTCACCGAGACCGGCACCGAGATCGCCGAGCCGCTGATCCGGAGCCTGCGCGAGCAGCACGGCTTCGACACCGACCTCAAGCACTTCGCCATCTTCGGCCGCTGCGCCGACTGCACCGCCAAGCTCGCCGAGGGCGGCTCCCCGGGCCGGTCCTAGGACCGGCGGACGGGCGGGACCGGGACCGAGGGCCCGGCCGGGACCGCATGGGCAGGCCCTAAGCTGGCCGGTATGAAGAGCCCGCTGCTGAGCCTGCCCGGAGCCGTTCCCGCCGAGGGACCCGACGAGGGCGTCGCCGCCCACTACGGCGACATCTTCCGCGAGCAGCGCAACCTCGCGCAGGGCACCGGCTTCGTGGACCTCTCGCACCGGGACGTGCTCACCGTCACCGGCGACGACCGGCTCTCCTGGCTGCACCTGCTGCTCACCCAGCACGTCAGCGAGCTGGCCCCGCAGCAGGCCACCGAGGCGTTGGTGCTCTCCCCGAACGGGCACGTCGAGCACGCGCTCTACCTGGTCGACGACGGCGCCACCACCTGGGTGCACGTCGAGCCGGGGACCGGGGCGGCGCTGCGGGGCTACCTGGAGAGCATGCGGTTCTTCTACCGGGTGGAGGTCGCCGACGCGACCGCCGAGTACGCCGTGGTGCACCTGCCGGAGGGCTCCGTGGCCTCCGCCGAGGGCGCCGCCGCGGTGCGCGAACTCCCCTACGGCCGTGACCTGTTCGTGCCGCGCGCCGAGCTGGAGAAGCTGACCGCGGGGTACGGCCCGGCGGCGGGGGTCTGGGCGTACGAGGCGCTGCGGATCGAGGGCCACCGCCCGCGGCTGGGCTTCGAGACCGACCACCGGACCATCCCGCACGAGGTGGACTGGCTGCGCACCGCCGTCCACCTGCAGAAGGGCTGCTACCGCGGGCAGGAGACGGTCGCCCGGGTGCACAACCTGGGGCGCCCGCCGCGCCGGCTGGTCTTCCTGCACCTGGACGGCACCGAGGAGACGCTGCCCCCGCACGGGGCGGAGGTGCGGCTGGCCACCGAGCCGGACGGGCGCGCGCTGGGCGTCGTCACCTCCTCGGCGCGGCACCACGAGCTGGGGCCGATCGCGCTGGCGGTCGTCAAGCGGAACGTGCCGGTGGACGCGGTGCTGCTGGCCGGGACGGTGCCGGCGACGCAGGACGTGATCGTCCCGCAGTAGCCGCAGTAGCCGCTTTGGGCCGCCGGCTGCCGGGCGGCGGGTCAGACCTCGACGAGGACGGTGAACGGGCCGTCGTTCACCAGCGCCACCTGCATGTCGGCGCCGAACCGGCCGGTCTCGACCTTGGCGCCGAGCTCGCGCAGCCGGGCGACCACCTCGTCCACCAGCGGCTCGGCGACGGGGCCGGGGGCGGCGGCGTTCCAGGTGGGCCGGCGGCCCTTGCGGGCGTCACCGTAGAGGGTGAACTGGCTGATCACCAGCAGCGGGGCGCCGAGGTCGGAGCAGCTCTGTTCGACGCCCTCCTCGTTCGCGGGGAGCAGCCGCAGCGTCCACAGCTTGCGGGCCAGCTGGGCGGCCTTGGCCGGGGTGTCGTCGTGGGTCGCGCCGACCAGGACGCAGAGTCCGGGCCCCTCGATCGCGCCGACGGTCTCTCCGGCCACCGTCACCCGGGCCTCGGTCACTCGCTGCACCACTGCTCGCATGCCGCCATTGTGCCGGAGCGCCCGGAGCCGTCCGGACCGCCCCCGGGCGCTCCCGGTCGCTCCCGGGCCGCCGCGAAGGGCGCCGGGCCGGGCGCCGCGAAGGGGCGTGCATGAGGGTGGCGCGCGCTGGGTGGTGCACGCCTGCGCGGGGTCGGGCGCCGCGCTTCCTGCGGAAAGTCCCGGTCGTATCAGCCACCCCCGTTCGCCAGGGGGCCGTTCGGGTGCACGGGCGGTGCGCCCGTGCCGGGCGGGGTGGCACGCTGGGGGACCGTACGGAGGGCCCGGCGCGCCACATGGTCCGCCGCACCGGGCCGGGTTCGGCCGGGTGGCCGAGCCGATGGGTCAGGCGTTCTGGCGGTGTCGCCCCGGCGGGTGGTTCCGGCCGGGACCCGGAACCCCCGGGGGGTGGCCGGGCGTGCCAACGGACGGGACGCGCGAGCCCGTCGAGGGACGGGCCGGGCGGGCGGCAGGGACGGGGTGCCGCGAGCGGGCGGGATCGGACGACGGCAGGTGATGGTGGATGGACGCGAGCAGCGCTGCGTGGGACCGGTCCGGGCGGGTGGTCGAGGTGGTCGAGGTGGTCGGGGACGGCGCGGGCCCAGGGGTGCCGGGGGTGGTGCCGGAGCCGCAGCTGGAACGGCTGGGCCTGGACCAGCTGAGGGTGCTGCGCCGGGAGACGATGGAGCAGGAGGCCGACCTCTCCTACCTGCGGCGGCTGCTGCACGGCCGGATGGACATCCTGCGCGCCGAGCTCGACCGCCGGCCCGGTGCGGTCCGCGCGGCGGGTCCCGAGGGCGCCGGAGGCCTCCCCGGCGACCTGCTGGACCGCCTCCCGGCCATCCTGACCGACGCGCCCTCCACCGTGCGGCGCTCGGCCCGGCACGTCACGCTCCGGCCGCCGCGCACCCACGAGTCGCAGCTGGAGGCGGACGCGCTGATGGGGGACGTCCAGCTGGCCGACCTGGCCGCGCACCCGGCCGAGGACCTGCTGGCCGCGCTGGAGCGGCTGCGCGCGCACGAGCGCGAGGTGTCCGGGCGCCGCAACCGCCTGCTGCGGACGGCCGACGGTTGCAATGCCGAGATCACCCGCAGGTACCGTGATGGGGAAGCACGGGTCGACGACCTGCTCGCAGGAGGGCCGCTCTGACCGGGTGAGGCGCCAGGGGCGGGTGGGCCCGGCCCGACCCGGTCCACCCCCGCCCCCGGAAGGCCTCCGCCATGTCCCAGTCCGCCACCCCTCCCGTGCTCGCCGAGGTCATACGCTCGGGCTTCACCGAGGGCCGGCACCACGGCTCGCTGGTGCTGCTCGCCGCCGACGGCTCGGTCGAGTTCGCGCTCGGCGACCCCGGTGCGCCGGTCTTCCCCCGGTCGACGGCCAAGCCGTTCCAGGCCGTGGCCACGCTGCGGGCCGGGCTGGAGCTGGAGGGGGCGCTGCTGGCGCTGGCGGCCTCCAGCCACTCTGCAGAATCGTTTCACCTGGACGGGGTCCGGAGCATCCTCGGCTCCGCGGGCCTGGACGAGTCCGCCCTGCGCACCCCGGCCGACCTGCCGCTGGACGAGACCGAGGCGGAACTGCTTCTCGGATCCGGCGGCCTGCGCGCCCCGATCCTGATGGACTGCTCCGGCAAGCACGCCGGCTGGCTGGCCGCCTGCGTCGCCAACGGCTGGGACACCGAGGGCTACCTCGACCCCGGGCACCCGATCCAGCGGCTGGCCCGCGAGGCCCTGGAGGAGGGCACCGGCGAGACCGCCGCGCACGCCGGCGTGGACGGCTGCGGCGCCCCGCTGCTGGCCGTCACGCTGACCGGCCTGGCCCGCGCCTACCGCGGACTGCTGCTGGCCGCCGAGGGCACCGCACAGCGCCGGGTGGCCGACGCGATGCGCGCCCACCCCGAGTACGTGGCCGGCACCCGCCGGGCCGACACCTGGCTGATGCGGGCCGTCCCCGGGGCGCTCTCCAAGATGGGCGCCGAGGCCGTCCAGGTGGTGGCGCTGCCGGACGGACGGGCACTCGCCTTCAAGATCGACGACGGTGGCGAGCGGGCCCGCGGCCCGGTGCTGGCGGCCGCGCTGCGCCGTCTCGGGGTGACCGGCGCGGACGAGGCCGTCGAGCGGATCGGCGCGGCCCCGCTGCTGGGCGGCGGCGTTCCGGTCGGCGAGGTGCGGGCGGCGTTCTAGGGTCTGTCTTCAAACCCGCGTCTGCGGGGCGACGCCGGGGCACGCCCGTCGCCGCCCCGGTCGGCCGGTGGTGCAGGACGCCCGCCCGGACGCCCGCCGGACGCCGGTGGCGGCCGTCGGCGTGCGGGCGGACCGGGTGCGGTGCACGGTGGACCGGGGGCCGTCGCACAGCTGAGGGAGTCCGTCATGACTGACCACGTGTACCGGGTGACCGAGATCGTCGGGTCCTCGACCGAGAGCGTCGACGCCGCGATCCGCAACGGGGTGGAGCGGGCGTCCCGGACGCTGCGCAACCTCGACTGGTTCGAGGTGACGCAGGTCCGGGGGCACCTGGAGGACGGCCGGGTGAAGCACTTCCAGGTCGGTCTGAAGCTCGGCTTCCGGCTGGAGGACTGACCGCGGTCAGCGCTCGGGGAGCACCAGCGGCACGCCGGTGCGCGGGTGCGCCAGCACCTCGACCGGATGGCCGTACACCTCGCTGAGCAGCGGTGCGCGCAGCACCTCGGCGACCGGTCCGTCCGCGACCGTCGCCCCGTTCGCCAGCAGCACCACCCGGTCCGCGTGGGCCGCCGCCAGGGACAGGTCGTGGAGCACCACGACCACGCCGTCCCCGGCGGCGGCGCGCTCCCGGGCGATCCGCAGCACCAGCTCCTGGTGGCGCAGGTCGAGGGCGGCGGTCGGCTCGTCCAGGAGGAGCAGCGGCGCGCGCTGGGCCAGCACCCGGGCCAGTGCCACCCGGGCCCGCTCGCCGCCGGAGAGGGCGGTGAACGGGCGCCCGGCGAAGGCGGTCGACTCGGTGGCCGCCATCGCCTCGGCGACCACCGCCCCGTCCTCGGCGGCGGCCGTCGTGCCGGCCCACGGGGCGCGGCCCATCCGGACCACCTCGCCGGCCGGGAACGGGAAGGACAGCTCGGCGGACTGCGGCAGCAGCGCCCGGTGCAGGGCGAGTTCGGCGGCGCCGTAGTCGGCGAGCGGGCGGTCGAGCAGCCGGACCTCGCCGCCGTCCGGCCGGACGTCCCCGGCCAGCACGGACAGCAGGGTGGACTTGCCGGCGCCGTTCGGCCCGAGCAGGGCGACCACCTCGCCCGCCGCGACCCGGACCGCGGCGCCGGCCAGCAGGTCGCGGCCGCCGGCCTGCAGCCGGACGGCCTCGGCGGTCAGCAGTGCCGTGCCGAGCGGCGGTCGTGCGGGCGTCCTCCGGTGGGTGCGCAGTCTCACGCCCAGCCTCCCTGCCTGGTCCTGGTCCGGCGCAGCAGCCAGAAGAAGAACGGGCTGCCGATCAGCGCGGTGAGCACGCCGAGCGGCAGTTCGGCCGGTGCGGCGAGGGTCCGGGCGGCCAGGTCGGCGGCCACCAGCACCAGGGCGCCGCCGAGGGCCGAGGCGGGCAGCAGGAAGCGGTGTCCCGGCCCGGCCAGCATCCGCAGCAGGTGCGGGACGACCAGCCCGACGAAGCCGATGATGCCGCTGACCGCGACGGCCGCGGCGGTGAGCAGCGCGACCACGGTGATCAGCACCAGCCGCATCCGCTCGACGTCCACCCCGAGGTGGCGGGCCGGGCGCTCGCCGAGGGCCAGCAGGTCCAGCCGGCGGGCGTACAGCGGCGCGACGGCGAGCCCGGCCGCGGCGAAGGGCAGGACGGCGAGGACCTTGCCCCAGGTGGCCTGGGAGAGCGAGCCGAGCTGCCAGAAGGTGACCTGGCTGATCGCGGCGGAGTCGGCGGTGAACAGCAGGAGCCCGATCAGCGCGCCGCAGAAGGCGTTGACGGCGACCCCGGTGAGGATCAGCGTGACGACCTCGGTGCGCCCGCCGGACCGGGCGAGCAGGTACACCCCGAAGACCGTCACCAGGCCGGCGGCGAAGGCCGCCGCACTGGCCGTCCACGCCCCGAAGGCGTCGAGGCCGAGCACGATGCAGGCGACCGCGCCGACCGCGCCGCCCGAGGAGACGCCGATCACCGCGGGTTCGGCGAGCGGGTTGCCGAACACGCCCTGCATCAGCGCTCCGGCGCAGCCGAGCGAGGCGCCGACCAGCAGGGCGAGCACCACCCGGGGCAGCCGGACGTTCCACAGCACCGACTCGGGCACCCGGTCCAGCGCGTGGCCGCCGAGCCCGAGCCGGTGGGCGCCGGAGGCGAGGATGTCGCCGAGCGGGATGCGGTAGGCGCCGACGCCGGCCGCGAGCAGGGCGCAGAGCACCAGGGCGGCGGCGAGCGCGGTCACGAGCAGCGGCGCGCGGTTGCGCGTGCGGGGTGTCGGGAGGCCCGTCTCCCGTACGTCGGTGGTCACTTGGCGTCGCCCGGGTAGAGCTGGGCGGTGATCTCGCGCAGCACCCGGGGGGTGCGCGGGCCGTAGCTGAGCAGTTGGCCGTCCTCGATCGAGACGATCCGGCGGTCGAGTCCGGCCGGGGTCTGGGCGACGCCGGGGAGCTTGAGCAGGCCGTCGACGCCGCCGACCGACTCCAGGCCCTTGCTCATCACCAGGATCGCGTCGGGCGCGGCCTTGACCAGGGCCTCGCTGGTGAGCGGGGTGAAGTCGCCGGTGAGGCCGGCCGCGGTGCCGGCGTCCGTGCCGCCGACCGCCTCGATCAGCGAGCCGGCGCCGGAGGCGGGCCCGCCGAGCAGGTAGACGGAGGCGCTGCCGCGCAGGTAGAGGAAGGCGACCTTGGGGTGCCGGCCGGCGGCCGGGACGGCGGCCCGGGCCTCGGCCGTCGCCCGGTCGGTGCGCTCCTTCAACTGCCGTCCGGCGTCGGGGACTCCGAGGGCGGCGGCGACGGTGTCGATGCGCGGGCCGACGTCGGCGAGCTGCTTGGCGTCGTCCAGCACGAGCAGCGGGACGCCGGCTGCGCGGATCTGCGCGATGGCCTCGGCCGGGCCGGTGGAGCGGTCGGCGAGCACGACGCTGGGGTGCAGGGAGAGCACGCCTTCGGCGGAGACCTCGTGGGCCTGGGTGATCACCGGCAGGGCGGCGGCCTGCCGGAAGGTGGTGGAGACGTCGCGGGCCACCACCTTGGGGCCGAGGCCGAGGCTGAACACCAGCTCGGCGAGGCTTCCGTCGAGCGGGATGATCCGTTCGGCGCTGCTGACGGTGACCTGTCGGCCGTCGGCGGAGGCGGTGGTGGCGGGCAGCTGCGGGGTGGGTTCGCCGGGCAGCGGCTCGACGGCGTCGGCGGTGCGGGCGGCGCCGGCCGGGGTGGCTCCGCCGGGTGCCCCGGCCGGGCCGCAGGCGGTGAGGGGGAGCAGCAGGCCGAGGGTGAGCAGGAAGAGGGCGGGCCCGCGGGTCACCCGGGATCGGATCGTACTGCTGCTCAACGCGCTTCCCTTCGAAGGGAGTTGTCGCCGTTCCCGGCCTGGCGGGGCGGGGTGGCGGCGGGACTCTTGACTCATATATTAGGTTAGCCTTACCTGAGTTTCGCAAGGGGGTCGGCGTTCTGCCGCGCCCTTTCCCCGTCGTGCCCCGCACCCCGCCGAGGAGTGATCCGCCGTGCCCCTGTCCAGCCGGCTCCGCCGTCTGGCCGCCACCCTGGTGGCCGCCCTCGCCGCCCTGCTGGCGGTGGGCCCGTCGCCCGGGCGGGCGGTGGCGGCGGAGGGCGGCGTCGCCGGCGGGCGGTTGGACTGGGGGATCAGGCAGTCCTTCCTGGCGTACGTCACCGGCCCCGTCGCCAAGGGGAGTTGGGCGCTCACCGGGGGCGCCGCCACGGTCGGCGGCAGCGGCTTCCGGTTCCACTCCGCGACCGGCTCGTACGACCCGGCGAGCGGTGCGCTGACCGCCGCCTTCTCCGGCGGCGTCCGGTTCACCGGGCACCAGGAGGGCGGCGTCAACGCGCTGGACCTCAGCATCGGGCGGCTCACCGTCCGGGCCGTCCAGGGCGGTGCCGCCGGGCTCTACGCCGACGTCAGCAGCAAGTCCCGGGAGACCGGGCAGGTGTCCGCCGCGAGCCAGGCCCGGCTGGCCGACCTCTCGCTGGCCGGCGTCGACCTGCGCGGCGCGGCCGGCACCCTGACCCTCGGCAACGTACCGGCCACCCTGACGGACGCCGGGGCGAAGGCCTTCGGTGGCTTCTACCCGGCCGGGACGGCCCTCGACCCGCTCAACCTCTCGGTCAACCTCCGGGCCGCACAGCCGGGTTCCGCGCCGCCCTCGACCCCGGCGGCGGCCCCGTCGGCGACGTCGTCGGCGACGTCGTCGGCGACGTCGTCGGCGACGTCGGCCGGGGCGGGTGCCGAGCCGGCTCCGGACTCCGCGGCTCCGGGCTCCGCCGTGCCGACCCCGGCCCCGCCCACCGCGCCGCCGGCCCGGACCGAGTTCACCGACGGCGCCCTCGACTGGGGGGTGCGCCGCACCTTCCGCGACTACGTCACCGGCGCCGTGGCCCAGGGCCGTTGGGAGCTCGGCGCGGGCGCGGCCGACGGCGGGGCCTTCTTCCGCTGGCGCCCGGCCAAGGGCGGCTACGACCCCGCGAAGGGCGAGCTCACCGCCGCCTTCACCGGTACCGTCCGCTTCACCGGCCTGCGCGCCGGCGACGGCTTCGGCCTGGACCTCACCCTCGCCGCACCGGGCGTCACCGTGACGGGCGGCCGGGGCCGACTGGTAGCGGACGTCTCCGGGCGGACCCCGGACGGCACCACCCGGCAGCTCACCGGCGTCGAGCTGGCGACCTTCGACCCGGCCGGCCTCCGGACCGAGGGCGGCCTGCTCAGGGCCGTCGAAGTGCCGCTCGAACTCACCGAGGACGGCGCCAAGGCGTTCGGCGGCCTCTACCCGGCCGGCACCGCGATGGACCCGCTGAGCTTCGCCGTCGCGCTCGACCCGGCCGCCGCCCTGCCCCCGCTGCCCGACCTGGGCAGCGCCCCGCCCACCGCACCCGGACCCGCCGGGAGCTCCGCCGGCCCCGCCGCGGCACCCGTGGCGGCGTCCGCCGGGGGCTCCTCGGACGGCGTCCCGGTGGCGGCCGTGGCCGGCGGCGCCCTGCTGGTGGCCGCGCTGGCCGCCACCGGCGGCCTGCTCGTCCGGCGCCGACGCGCGGCGGCCGCGCCGGGTGCCGCGCCGGACCAGGCCCCGGCCCCGGGTGCCGCGCCGGGTTCCGCGCCCGGCTCCGACGACGCGGCCTGATCCCCCCGGGGAGCGTCCCCCCGCTCCCTCCGCCTCCCCCCGTTCCTCCCGATCGGAGTACCCGCCATGTCCCGCAACCGCACCAGGCTGGCCGCCCTCGCGGCCGCCACCGCCGGCCTCGGCCTGACCGCCCTCGGCGCCCCCGCACTGGCCTTCGGCGCGGGCGGCCCTGCCGGCGTCACGTACGACACCGGCGCGCTGGACTGGGGCGTGAAGGCGAGCTTCCGCAGCTACATCGGCGGCCCGGCCTCCCAGGGCGGTGCCGTCGAGCTGACCGGCGGTGCCACCACCAACGCCGACGGCACCTTCCACTTCGGCCTGGCGGGCGCCTCGTACGACCTCGCCACCCACGCGCTGCGCTCCTCCTTCACCGGCGGGGTCCGCTTCACCGCCCACCACGGCGCCCTGGACGTGGCCTTGAGCGACCTGAAGGTCACCACCGCCGGGACGACCGGCACGCTCACCGCCGACACCGCCTCCAAGGAGTCGATGGGCGCCACCGAGGTCACCCGCCGGGACGACGTGCCGCTGGTGACCTTCACCGTGGGCCGGGACACCACCACCGGCGTGCCGACCGCGGCCAAACTGACCGACCAGGGCGCCCAGGCCTTCGCGGGCTTCTACCCGGCCGGGACGGACATGGACCCGCTGTCACTGCTGCTGAAGCAGGGCGCGCCGACGCCGACGCCGACGCCGTCCGCCGCGCCGACGCCCACCGGCACGCCGTCCGCCACGGTCACGCCCTCCGGCACCGCCACGCCGTCGGGGACCCCGTCGGGCACGCCGTCGGCCACCGGCTCGCCCTCCGCGACGGGATCGCCGAGCGCGTCCCCGTCCGCGAGCTCGTCCGCGACGGCCTCGCCCTCGGCGACCGGCACCCCCTCGGCGACCGGCACGCCCGCCCCGAGCGCCGCCCCCGGCCGGCTGCCGGTGCTGACCGGCACCCTCGACTGGACGGTGAAGGAGAGCTTCCGCACCTACCTCGCCTCCCCGACGGCCGCCGGGAAGGTCGAGTTCGGCGGCGGCGCGGCCGACTACCGCTTCGGCGGCGCGACCGGCGGCTACAACACCGCCGACCACACGCTGTCCGCCGCCTTCACCGGTTCGGTGCGCTTCCTCGGCCACCCCGGCAAGGACGGCTGGGCGCTCGACACGACGCTCTCCAAGCTCGGCCTGACGATCGACCAGGGCGGTGCGTTCCTGACCGCCGACGTGAACGGCAAGTCCCCCGACGGCCGGTCCACCGCGCTGAGCGGCGCGCGGATCGCCAGGCTGGACGTCCCCGCGGCGGCCCTGAAGCCGGTGAACGGCGTGGTGACGCTCACCGCCGTCCCGGCCGTGCTGACCGCCGAGGGCGTGCCGGCGTTCACCAACTACCCGGCGGGGACGGCGCTGGACCCGGTGTCCGTCACGCTGTCCTTCGACCGGGACGCCCAGCTGCCGGGCGCCCGCCCGGCGGTGGCGGGCTCCGGCGGGGGCGCGGGTGCCGTCCCGGTGGCCGGGGCCCAGGGGCCGGCCGGCGGCGCCTCGCTGACCTCCGGCGGCTCGGGCGCCGCGCTGGCCGCCACCGGCGCGGACACCCCGGTCGTCCCGCTGCTGGCCACCGCGGCCGGTCTGCTGCTGGTCGGCGGCAGTGCCACCGCCCTGGTGCGCGGCCGCCGCGGCGCGCGGTCCTGACGCACCCCCGGGACGCGCGACGGCCCCGGCGAGCAGCTGCTCGCCGGGGCCGTTCCGTCGGTGGCGTCGGTGGCGCCGGTCGCGCCGGTGGCGCGGTCAGGCGCTCAGCGGGTAGCGGGTGTCCAGGTCCCGGAAGACCGCGCCGTTGAGCACGAAGGCGCGCTTGCACTCCTCGACCACCCGGCGGCGCTCGACCTCGTCCATCGCCGCGCCGGCCGCGTCCAGCCGGGCCCGGTAGTCGCGCTTGAAGGCGGCCGGGTTGTCGACCTCCTCGAAGACGTAGAACCGCACGCCGTCGCCCTTGCGCTCGAAGCCCCAGGTCCGCTCGGCGATGCCGCGGATGATCTGACCGCCGGACAGGTCCCCCAGGTAGCGGGTGTAGTGGTGGGCGAGGTAGCCGGCGGGCCAGTCCTCGGCCAGTTCCGCGACCCGCGCCGCGTACGCCGCGGTGGCGGGCAGCGGCTCCAGCCCGTCCCGCCAGCGGGGGCCGCGCAGGTGCTCCAGGTCGCGTTCGACGGCGGCGGTGCGCAGCAGGGCCCGGTCGATGAAGGGGCCGGTCAGCGGGTGTTCGGCGAGCTGTCCGGCGCGGCTCTCCAGGGCCCGGTAGACGTACCAGAGCTGTCCGGTGAGGTCGGCGTAGGCCTCGACGCCGAGCTGCCCGCCGAGCAGTCGGCTCATGAACGAGGACTGCTCCGCGGCCTCGTGCTCCTCGCTGCTGGCGGTGCGGAGCACGGTCGAGAACGGGACGGGCTCGGGCGTGGGCATGCGGCCTCCAGGGATCGGATCAGGCCCCGACTATTTTGGTTAGCCTAACCTAATCCGCCATCATGCCGACAGGGTGTCGGCAAGACCGGGCGCACCCGGACACGGCGAAGGCCGGGGCCCTGCGGACGAATCCGCGGACCCCGGCCTCCGACTGCCCCGACCTACCTCGAACGCCCTGATCGAACGAGATCGGAACGACGGCTCAGTGGCCGCCCTGCTCCGCCAGGCGCTTGATCGAAGCGGTGACCTCGGCCTCGGCCTCGGCGCGGCCGACCCAGTTGGCACCCTCGACGGACTTGCCGGGCTCCAGGTCCTTGTAGACCTCGAAGAAGTGCTGGATCTCCAGGCGGTCGAACTCCGACACGTGGTGGATGTCCCGCAGGTGCTCCCAGCGCGGGTCGGTCGCCGGGACGCACAGCAGCTTGTCGTCGCCGCCGGCCTCGTCGGTCATCTGGAACATGCCGATGGCGCGGCACTTGATGAGGCAACCCGGGAAGGTCGGCTCGTCCAGGATGACCAGGGCGTCCAGCGGGTCGCCGTCCTCGCCGAGCGTGCCCTCGACGTAGCCGTAGTCGGCCGGGTAGCGGGTCGAGGTGAAGAGCATCCGGTCGAGCCGCAGACGGCCGGTCTCGTGGTCGACCTCGTACTTGTTACGAGAGCCCTTCGGGATTTCGATAAGGACGTCGAACTCCAACGGTTCCTCCAAGGTAGGGACTGACAGAATCCAAGTGTCTCCTACGGGAGTGAGTGCTCAGGAAAGGGGCCGGTCGGTGGGAGCAGGGGGCGGGGCGGTGCACCGCCGCAGGGGGAGGGCCGCGGGGCTGTTCGGGGCGGCGCTGTTGGTCGTCGCAACGGTGCTGACCTCGGGTGGGGCGCACGCGCAGCCCTCGCCGTCGGCGAGCGGCCACAGCTCCGACCGGGGGGAGGACGACGACCGGGACGGCGGCCGCAAGGGCGACCACGCCAAGGGGCCCGCCACGTCCAGGCCGGGTGACGGTCCGACCACCCGTCCGGCCGATCCGCCCGCCACGACGGCCACTCAGGGGGCGCGGGGTCCCGCGGGCACCACCGGCGCCCCCGGAGCCCCGGGCACGCCCGGCACCCCCGGCGCCACGAGCGCCACCGCGAGCCCGGGCGGCGCCACCGCCCCGGCCGCGCGCCCGGCTCCCGCCCAGGGCGCCGTCCTGGCCTCCGTGGAGGCCGGTGCGGACGCCGCCGTCCCCACCTCCCAGGGCCTCCAGCAGGCCCTCGCCGGCACCCTCGCCGACCGGAACCTCGGCACCGTCACCTTCGCGGTGGCCGACGCCGCCGACGGCCGGCTCCTCTACGGCTCCGGCGAGAACGTCCCCGCCACTCCCGCCTCCACCACCAAGCTGGCCACCTCGATCGCGGCGCTGTCGCTGATCCCCGGTGACACCCGGCTGAGCACCAGGGTGGTCAGGGGCGCCGACGCCGGCACCGTCACCCTGGTCGGCGGCGGGGACCCGACGCTCACCGCGCTGCCCGCCGACCAGGTGCAGATCGGCGGCCAGGCCGCCGACGCCGACACCGCGCCGGCCTCGCTCGACGCCCTCGCCCGGCAGACCGCCGCCGCCCTGAAGGCCGCCGGCACCACGAGCGTGCACCTGGACTACGACCTGTCGATGTACACGGGCAGCCCGCAGCACAAGAACCACGACGGACAGAACATCGCCCTGGTCGTCCCGTTGATGCTCGACGAGGGCAAGGTCGACCCCAGGAGCCGTGAGGAGGCGCCGGCCCGGGTCGCCGACCCCGCCGGGCAGGCGGCCGAGGCCTTCGCCGCGCTGCTCAGGGCCCAGGGCGTGGCCGTGGAGGGCAAGGCCAGGGCCGCCGCCGCCCCGGCCGCCCCCGGTGCGGCCGTCCTCGGCCGGGTGGACTCGCCGACCGTCGCCCGGCTGGTCGAGCGGCTGCTCACCACCTCCGACAACCAGCTCGCCGAGGCGATGGCCCGTCAGGTCGCCGTCGCCGCGCACCAGCCCGCCGGTTTCGAGGGCGCCGCCACCGCCGTCACCCAGGAGCTCGCCAGGCTCGGCGTGCCGATGACGGGCGTCGCGCTCAACGACGGCAGCGGCCTGCACCCCGGCAACACCGTCCCGCCGGCCGTCCTGGTCCGGCTGCTCGCGCTGGCGGCCTCCGAGCAGCACCCGGCCCTGCGCCCGGTCCTCACCGGCCTGCCGATCGCGGGCTTCACGGGCACCCTCGGCAAGCGCTACGGCTCCGGCTCGGGCTCCGCCGACGCGGCCGGTCTGATCCGAGCCAAGACCGGCACCCTCAGCGGCGTCAACACCCTGGCCGGCACGGTGGTGGACGCCGACGGCCGCCTGCTGGCCTTCGCCGTGATGACCCGCACCACCGCCCCCGTCGACACCGCCCGTGCCGCCATGGACCGCATCGCCGCCCGACTCTCCGCCTGCGGCTGCCACTGACCGGCCCCGGGCCGGGTCCGGGTTCGGCGGGTGGCTGCCGTTGACGGGTGCGAGCACGTACGGTGAGGGCATGACGAGCGCGAGTGGCGGTGCTGGCATGGTCGACTGGAATCTCGCGGTCGCAACCGCGACCAGGTTGGTGCGGCCTGGGCCGGAGGTGAGCCGGGCCGAGGCCGCGGCGGTGGTCGCCGAGCTGCGCCGGCACGCGCTGGAGGCCGAGGAGCACGTCCGGGCCTTCACCGGGATGCGGTCGAGCAGCCTCGCGGCGGCCGCCGCGACACCGGTGCTGGTGGTGGACCGCCCGGGCTGGGTGCGGGCGAACGTCGCGGGCTTCCGGACGGTGGTCCAGCCGCTGGTGGACAAGCTCCAGGCGCGCCGGGCGAGCAGTCCGACGGCGGGCGTGTTCGGCACGGTGGGCGAGAAGGCCACCGGGATCGAGGTGGGCGCGCTGCTGGCGTTCCTCTCCACCAAGGTGCTCGGCCAGTACGAGACCTTCGCCCCGGCGGAGCCGTCCCTGGAGGCGCCGGACAGCCCCGCCGCGCTGTTCGACAAGCCGCGGCTGGGGCCGGAGGGCCCCGGGCCGGGCCGGCTGCTGCTGGTGGCGCCGAACATCGTCCACGTGGAGCGGGAGCTGGACGTCGACCCGTCCGACTTCCGGCTCTGGGTGTGCCTGCACGAGGAGACGCACCGGACCCAGTTCACCGCGGTGCCGTGGCTGCGCGACCACATCCAGTCCGAGGTGCAGTCCTTCCTGGCCGAGACGGACGTCGACCCGGGTGCGCTGCTGGACCGGCTGCGGGACGCGGCGGGCTCGCTGGGCGGCGGCGGCCCGCAGGGGGCCGGGGGCCGGGAGGGCGCGCCGTCCGCCGGGTTGATGGAGATCGTCCAGTCGCCCGCGCAGCGCGAGATCCTGGGCCGGCTGACGGCGGTGATGTCGCTGCTGGAGGGCCACGCCGACGTGGTGATGGACGGGGTCGGCCCGGCGGTGGTGCCGACGGTGGCGGAGATCCGGGAGAAGTTCCAGCAGCGCCGCGACCGCGGGGCGAACCGGCTGGACCTGGTGCTGCGCCGGCTGCTCGGGATGGACGCCAAGCTGCGGCAGTACCAGGACGGCGCGGTGTTCGTGCGCGGGGTGGTGGAGCAGGTCGGCATGGAGGGCTTCAACCGGGTCTGGACGTCCCCGAACACGCTCCCGACCAAGGAGGAGATCCACGACCCGGCCGCCTGGGTCGCCCGGGTCGCGCGCTGACGGCGGCCGGCCGCGGCGGCGACGGACCCCGCCGCTAGCCGGGCGCGGGGTGGCGCAGGGTGGGCGCGGGGCGGTCAAACCCGCTCGTACGAGTGGTCCAATCGGGCAACGGGAGGGAGAAGATACGTTTCTCCATTCACCCGAACGTGGGACGGTGGTCGTACCGGTGGCG
This sequence comes from Kitasatospora sp. NPDC004745, assembly GCF_042873275.1. NCBI lineage: Bacteria > Bacillati > Actinomycetota > Actinomycetes > Kitasatosporales > Streptomycetaceae > Kitasatospora > Kitasatospora sp. NPDC004745. The sequence continues at coordinate 52,649 of NZ_JBIALK010000038.1, forward strand.
CGGGTGGCGTAGCGGGCCGCCACTTTCTGCCACCATCTGTGAGCGCCCGGTAACAGGGTGCTCACACGGGGGCGCGGCCCGGCCGCGCGAACCGTCGTCCTGTCCCCTCCGCCGAGGAGCCGTCCGCCGTGGGACCACACCCCGCCGTCGCCGCGATACGCCTGGCCGTCCGCCGCACGCTCACCGACCTCGCCGCCGAGGCCGGCACCACCTTCACCGCGCCCGTGCGCGAGCCCCGCGGGCGCCCCGCCGGCGCGCCGCTGGTGGGCGCCGCCGTCGGCACCACCCTGATCGGCAACGCCGCCCGCCACCCCTCCGGACTGCCCCGGACCCCGGCCGCCCCCGGCTCGCCGCTGGTGCTGGTCGCCGTCAGCGGCGGCGCGGACTCGATGGCGCTGGCCATCGCCGCCGCCTTCGAGGCCCCCAAGATCGGCCTGCGGGTCGGCGCCGTCACCGTCGACCACGGTCTGCAGGCCGGCTCCGCCGACCGGGCCGCCCAGGTCGCCGAACGGCTGCGATCGCTCGGCCTCGACCCGGTCGAGGCGATCCCGGTCGACGTCGGCCGGGCCGGCGGCCCGGAGGCGGCCGCCCGGGACGCCCGCTACGCGGCCCTGGATGAGGCCGCCGAGCGGCTCGGCGCGATCGCCGTCCTGCTCGGCCACACCCGCGACGACCAGGCCGAGACGGTGCTGCTGGGCCTGGCCCGCGGCTCCGGCGCGCGCTCGCTGGCCGGCATGCCCGCGCAGAAGGGCCGCTACCGCCGCCCGCTGCTGGAGCTCGACCGGGCGGCGACCCGGCAGGCCTGCTCCGCCCAGGCGATCCCGGTCTGGGACGACCCGCACAACTGTGACCCCGCCTACACCCGCTCCCGGGTCCGCCACGAGGTGCTGCCGGTGCTGGAGAAGCACCTGGGCGGCGGCGTGGTCGAGGCGCTGGCCCGGACGGCGCGGCTGTTCCGCGACGACGCGGACGCCCTCGACCAGTGGGCCTCCCTGGCCGAACGCGACCTCCGGACCGGCGAAGGCACCCTGGACGCCGTGAAACTCGCCGAACTGCCGCCCGCCGTCCGCCGCCGGGTGCTGCGCCGGGCCGCGCTCCGGGCGGGCTGCCCGGCCGGCGACCTGTTCGCGCGGCACCTCGAGACGATCGACCTGCTGGTCACCGGATGGCGCGGCCAGGGGCCGTTGCACCTACCCGGGGGCGTCGAGGCCACCCGCAGGTGTGGCACGCTGGTCTTTCGGCGGCAGGGCGACTGACGGGCTGGCATGCCCCGGGGTGGCCGGCCGCCGGCCACACAGACCCCGAACGTTTGAGGACGTATCCCCGGTGGACCAGAACGACATGGGCGCTGACCTCGCGAAGGTGCTCATCAGCAAGGACGAGATCGACGCCAAGCTCCTGGAGCTGGCCGAGCGCATCGACCGGGACTACGCAGGCAAGGACCTGCTGATCGTCGGCGTCCTCAAGGGGGCCGTGATGGTCATGGCCGACCTCGCCCGCGCCCTGCACTCGCAGGTCACCATGGACTGGATGGCGGTGTCGTCCTACGGCATGGGCACCAAGTCCTCCGGCGTGGTGCGCATCCTGAAGGACCTGGACACCGACATCGCCGGCCGGGACGTCCTGATCGTCGAGGACATCATCGACTCCGGTCTGACGCTGTCCTGGCTGCTGGGCAACCTGGGCTCGCGCGGCCCGGCCTCGCTCGAGGTCTGCACGCTGCTGCGCAAGCCGGACGCGGCCAAGGTCGAGATCGACGTGAAGTACGTCGGTTTCGACATCCCGAACGAGTTCGTGGTCGGCTACGGCCTGGACTACGCGGAGAAGCTGCGTAACCTGCCCTTCATCGGGACCCTCGCCCCGCACGTCTACGGGGGCTGAGAACCCCGTTCGGGCTACGGGTGGGAACAGCAGGTGGTTCCCGCCCGTTGGACCGGGCGGACAAAGAACGAAGCTGTGTCGCTGCGCTCCCGCCACCGGCGGGCGCGACTGCGGTACGGTCCAATAAAACCGCTCTTCACATGAGCACCGACCGGATGCGCCGCGGCCCACAGCCCCCCGGCGCCGTTGAGTGGCAGGAGGGACGGGGCGGCAACGCCCCGCATGGATGGACGTCAAGCGATACTTCCGTGCGCCGATCATGTGGATCGTGCTGGCCGTCCTCGCCGTCATCGTATTGATGCAGGTCGTTTCGGACTCGAACGGCTACAAGACGGTGGACACCGGTCAGGTCGTCGCAGCGATCGACGCCAAGCAGGTCAAGTCCGCGCAGATCACCACCGGTGACTCGAACACGATCAAGATCCAGCTGAAGGACGGCGCCACGCTGTCCAACGCCGGGACGGGCAAGCCGCCGTCCGGCAGCAAGTTCCAGGCCTCGTACATCGGCGACCAGGGTGTCTCGATCGCCGACAAGCTGCAGGCCCAGATCAACGACAACGACTCGAGCACGCTCTCCGAGGGCTACACCGTCAGCCCGGAGAAGCAGAGCACCTTCGTCAGCCTGCTGCTGTCGATGCTCCCGATCGTCATCATCGTCCTGGTCTTCCTGTTCCTGATGAACCAGATGCAGGGCGGCGGCTCCCGGGTCATGCAGTTCGGCAAGTCCAAGGCCAAGCTGCTCACCAAGGACACCCCGAAGACGACCTTCGCGGACGTCGCGGGTGCCGACGAGGCCGTCGAGGAGCTCCACGAGATCAAGGAGTTCCTCCAGGAGCCGGCGAAGTTCCAGGCCGTCGGCGCCAAGATCCCCAAGGGCGTGCTGCTCTACGGCCCGCCCGGCACCGGCAAGACCCTGCTGGCGCGCGCCGTCGCCGGCGAGGCCGGGGTGCCGTTCTACTCCATCTCGGGCTCCGACTTCGTCGAGATGTTCGTCGGTGTCGGCGCCAGCCGCGTCCGCGACCTCTTCGAGCAGGCCAAGGCGAACGCCCCGGCGATCGTCTTCGTCGACGAGATCGACGCCGTCGGCCGGCACCGCGGTGCGGGTCTCGGCGGCGGCCACGACGAGCGCGAGCAGACCCTCAACCAGCTGCTGGTCGAGATGGACGGCTTCGACGTCAAGGGCGGCGTGATCCTGATCGCCGCGACCAACCGCCCCGACATCCTGGACCCGGCGCTGCTGCGCCCGGGCCGCTTCGACCGCCAGATCGCGGTGGAGCGCCCCGACCTCCAGGGCCGTCTGGACATCCTGAAGGTCCACCAGAAGGGCAAGCCGATCGCGCCCGACGTCGACCTGTCGGCCGTCGCCAAGCGCACCCCCGGCTTCACCGGTGCGGACCTGTCGAACGTCCTCAACGAGGCCGCTCTGCTGACCGCCCGCTCGGACAAGAAGCTGATCGACAACGGCATCCTGGACGAGGCGATCGACCGCGTCGTGGCCGGTCCGCAGAAGCGCACGCGGATCATGTCCGACAAGGAGAAGAAGATCACCGCGTACCACGAGGGCGGTCACGCCCTGGTCGCGGCGGCCTCCCCGAACGCGGACCCGGTGCACAAGATCACCATCCTGTCCCGCGGCCGGGCCCTCGGCTACACCATGGTGCTGCCGGACGAGGACAAGTACTCCACCACCCGCAACGAGATGCTCGACCAGCTGGCCTACATGCTGGGCGGGCGCGCGGCGGAGGAGCTGGTCTTCCACGACCCGACCACCGGCGCCTCGAACGACATCGAGAAGGCCACCGCCACCGCGCGGGCCATGGTCACCCAGTACGGCATGACCGAGCGCCTGGGCGCGATCAAGTTCGGCACCGACAACTCGGAGCCGTTCCTGGGCCGCGAGATGGGCCACCAGCGCGACTACTCGGAAGAGGTCGCCGGGCTGGTGGACGAAGAGGTCAAGAAGCTCATCGAGAACGCGCACAACGAGGCCTGGGAGATCCTGGTCGAGAACCGCGACGTGCTCGACAACCTGGTTCTGGAGCTCCTCGAGAAGGAGACCCTGAACAAGGAGCAGATCGCCGAGATCTTCGCCCCCGTGGTCAAGCGCCCGGCCCGGCCGGCGTGGACGGGTTCCTCCCGCCGCACGCCGTCCACCCGGCCCCCGGTGCAGTCCCCGAAGGAGCTGGCGCTCACCAACGGCGCCGCCACGACCGACACCGCCCCGGTGGACGTCGTGAAGCTCCCGCCGCTGCCGACCGCGGAGCCGCCCGCGGAGGGCTGATCCGGCCCACCGTGCGAACGGAATGGATGCCGCGTCACCGGGGTTTGTACCCTGGAGGCGCGGCATCCGTGCTGCTCAGCAAAGTCGTCCCTAGTAAGCGAGGCCCGCATGATCGACCCGGTGACGCTCGACGGTCCGCCCGCCGTCGGGACCTTCGACCAGAAGCGGGCCGAGAACGCCGTGCGGGAGCTGCTGCTCGCGGTCGGTGAGGACCCGGACCGCGAGGGTCTGCTGGAGACCCCGGCCCGGGTGGCGCGCGCCTACAAGGAGATATTCGCGGGCCTGTGGCAGGAGCCGGAGGACGTCCTCACGACCACCTTCGACCTCGGCCACGACGAGATGGTCCTGGTGAAGGACATCGAGCTGACCTCGGTCTGCGAGCACCACCTGGTGCCGTTCCGCGGCGTGGCCCACGTCGGGTACATCCCGTCCCCCAGCGGCAAGATCACCGGTCTGTCCAAGCTCGCCCGGCTGGTCGACGTCTACGCCCGCCGCCCGCAGGTGCAGGAGCGGCTGACCAGCCAGGTGGCCGACGCGCTGATGCGGATCCTGGAGCCGCGCGGGGCGATCGTCGTGGTCGAGTGCGAGCACATGTGCATGTCGATGCGCGGCATCCGCAAGCCCGGCGCCAAGACCATCACCTCCTGCGTCCGCGGCCAGCTGCGCGACCCGGCCACCCGCGCCGAGGCGATGAGCCTGATCATCGGCCGCTAGCGGCCCCGGCGGGGTCCCGGCGGCCCCGGCGGGGTTCAGAGCACCTCGCGCTCCGCGTGCGGCGGGGCCGGGGTGCCCAGGGCGTTGCGGCGCTCGGGCATCCGCAGGGTGACCATCCGCCGCCAGCCGAAGGCCCGGTCGTACAGGTAGAGGGCGTGCACCCCGAGGGTGACCACGGCCAGCTGCCAGCGCGGCCAGCGCAGGATCCGCGCCATCCGGGACGTCACCGCGAGGCCGACGTCCCGGTGGGTGCGGATCTCGCCGCGGGCGCTGGTCTCCAGGGTGTGCCGGATGTACGGCCCGTGGCCCTCGGCGCGCAGCCGCAGCAGCTCCTCGTGGCAGTACGCGAGGTGGTCGTCCTCGTCGGCGGAGATCATCCGCACCGCCCGGCCGAGGTCCGGGTTGTCCCCGTAGACCCTGACCAGCTGGCGCATCTGCTCGGCGGCGCGCTGCTCGGTGACCCGGCTGTGCGCGAGGTAGGTGATGATCTCGCGGTCGGTCAGCGGGAGGTCGCTGTTCAGCCGCTCGTGCGAGAGGCCGACGCCCTTGCGCTCCAGCAGCATGCAGTAGTCGGCCTCCTCCGGGACGGGCACCTTGGGCAGGCCGCGCTTCTTCAGCAGCTGGCTGAAGATCCGGCCGTGCTTGCGCTCGTCGGCGCCGTGCCGGGCGATCTTGGGGGCGAGGACCGGATCCCGGGTGAGGACCGTGATCCGCTCGTTCTCCCAGCCGCCCTGGTCCTCGCCGCCCGCCGCGATGCTGCAGAACAGCTGGTACGCCTGGTCGTTCCGGTAGATCTCGTTGAAGAGCGATCGGGTGCTCAGCACGGCGCCTCCTGCGCGGATCCGGGTGGCGCCCGCCGGGGGTCGGACGGGCGGCCGCGATACGTTCCCCCGGGCGGCCGGCCGGCCGGGGCGACCGGCCGGTAGTCACCCGCATGCGTCAGCCGAGGTGCTCGCCGATCCACTCCAGCGAGGACGGCAGCTCGCGGGTCCAGCTGTCGAAGTTGTGGCCGCCGTCGTCCAGGTACTGCGAGTCGATCCGGAACTGCGGGTTGGCCGCGGCCACCTGCTGGGCGTGCTCGACGAACTGCACGGTCTGGGCGAAGTCGCCCTCCTTGCGGGAGGAGACCACCAGCAGCGACAGCGCCGGGGCCGGGAGGTTCTGCAGCCGCCAGTTGAGGTCGCTCTGCTGGGCCAGGGCGTTGTCCCCGCCGAACAGGCTGCCACCGGTGAACTGGTCCTCCTTCACCTTGAAGTCGCCGTGCAGGCCGACCGCGCTGCCGTAGACGTTCGGGGAACGCATCGCCAGCCGCAGTGCGCAGCTGCCCCCGGTCGAGTAGCCGAAGACGGACCAGGAGGCCGCGGAGCGGCCGGTGCGGTAGGTGGCGCGCAGCGCGTCCGGCACGTCCTTGGTGAACCAGGTCTCGCTGCGCGGGCCGCCGGGGACGTCCACGCACTCGGTGTCGCGCGGCGCCGCGACGGTCGGGCGGGCCATCACCACGATGGTCGGCGGCATCTTGCCGGACTTCTGCATCTCGGTCACGGTGTGCACCAGCGGCAGCTCCTTGAGCAGGTTGAGCGTGGTGCCGGGGTAGCCGGCCAGGGCCACCATGACCGGGAAGCGGACCAGCGCGAACTTCGGGTCGAAGTACTCGGGCGGCAGGTAGACGAACATCTGGTCGGACAGGCCGGTCTCCTTGCCGTTGACCCGGACCGACTCGACCTTGCCGGTCTCCTCGGGCGGGCCCTTGGGCAGGTCGGTGACCGTCTCCAGGCCGCCCTCGGTGGTCGGCTGGATCAGCTCGTCCGAGGCCGGGGCGACGCCCTTGTGGTTCTCGTTGCTGGTGAGCGCCAGCTTGGTGCCGCCGGGGCTGAGCAGGTCGTCCCAGGAGGTGTAGAACCCGAAGGAGTTGTTCACCGCCAGCGCCAGTACGGCCACCACGGAGACCTGAGTGACGGTCAGCAGGCCGAGCCGGCCGAGGACCGGCAGCGGGCGCTGGCGGGCGAGCCGGGGCCAGAGCCACAGGGTGGTGACGAGGGCCGCGGCGCCGAGGGCGAGCAGCGAGTTCACCAGCGCGTCGCTGGTCAGTTCCATGCCGTCGGCCTTCCGGTGGGACACTGTCGGTGCACGGCTTCATGGTCTGGCGGTCCGTCAGCTCGGGCCACCGCGGCTACGCCGTCCGGACGTCGGGGCGGGCCGGGAGGGCGGGGGGAGTCCGTAGGCAACCGGCGCCCTAGAATGCGGCGTCCACCGTACGTACGGCGTACCGGAGGGCCCTGCCGCGCCACGCGGCGACGGGCCCCCGGCTCCCACCCCCGGCTCAACCGCAACGCGCACTCGGCACCGGATTACCGACCGTTTCCGGATCCTTGGTATGCGCATTGCCCGATGAAGGAAATGGCATGAAGGTCCATCACGCGTCCTCCCCCGGAGTGACGGGACAGCGCCCCGCAGCCTCTACGCTGAGCTTCCATGAGCGTTCCCGTGTCCGTTGAGCCGAGCCCCGAGCAGCCGCGTCGTCGCCGCGGTCTGCAGACGCTGCGCAACCAGGCGTCGGCCGTGCCGAGGGCCTGGCTGCCCGGCGCGGTCGGGTACGCCTGTCTGCTGATCGGGCTGCTCGACATCGCCAGTGCGGTGTTCCCCAAGCTGCGCCACAGCAGGATGCACAGCTTCGCCGGGCAGCTGCCGGGCGGCACCACCACGCTGGCCGCGGTCGGCACGATGATGGTCGGCCTGCTGCTGGTGCTGCTCGCGCACGCGCTGCGCCGGCGCAAGCGGCGGGCCTGGCGGGTGGTGTGCGTGCTGCTGCCGGTCGGTGCGGCGCTGCACATCGTGCGCTGGCACCAGGTCGGCCCGGCGGTCGTCTCGCTGGTGGTCCTCGCCGTGCTGCTCGTGCACCGGCGCGAGTTCTACGCCAAGGCCGACCCGCGCACCCGCTGGCGGGCGCTGGTCAACCTGGTCGTGATGGGCACCGTCAGCGTGCTGCTGGGCCTGCTGATCGTGAGCACCCGGACCAAGTACGAGATCGGCCACCCCGGTCTGGGCGAGCGGCTCGAGCACGTCGGGTACGGACTGTTCGGCTTCGAGGGGCCGATCCGTTACAACAACATCCGGATGTCCGACCTGGTCGCCTACCTGCTCGGCGGGCTCGGTCTGCTGACCGCCTTCACCACCGCCTACCTGGCGCTGCGACCTGGCAAGCCGAAGCCGGAGCTGACCGCCGAGGACGAGGAGAAGGTCCGCGCGCTGCTCGCCCGGCACGGCGAGCGCGACTCGCTCGGCTACTTCGCCCTGCGCCGCGACAAGAGCGTGCTCTTCTCGCCCACCGGCAAGGCCGCGATCTCCTACCGCGTGGTCTCCGGCGTGATGCTGGCCTCCGGCGACCCGGTCGGCGACGTGGAGGCCTGGCCGGGCGCGATCAAGGTGTTCATGGCCGAGGCGCGCGAGCACGCCTGGGTGCCGGCCGTGATGGGCTGCAGCGAGGTCGGCGGCGAGGTCTGGACCCGTGAGGCGGGCCTGGACGCCCTGGAGCTGGGCGACGAGGCGATCGTCGACACCGCCTCCTTCTCGCTCTCCGGCCGGGCCATGCGCAACGTGCGCCAGATGGTCAAGCGGATCGAGCGCAACGGCTACTCCTGCCAGGTGCGCCGGGTCTCCGACCTCTCCCCGGCGGAGCGGTACCGGATCGCCGACGCGGCCGCCCGCTGGCGCGGCACCGACACCGAGCGCGGCTTCTCGATGGCCCTCGGCCGCTTCGGCGACCCGCTGGACGAGGACTGCGTGGTGGTCACCGCGCACAAGGCCCCGGAGGAGGGCGAGGGCGGCGACGACCTGAAGGCCGTGCTGCACTTCGTGCCCTGGGGGCCGGACGGCATCTCGCTGGAGCTGATGCGCCGCGACCGCGCCGCCGACCCGGGCCTGAACGAGCTGCTGATCGTCGCCGCCCTGCAGGCCGTGCCCGCGATGGGCGTGCGCCGGGTGTCGCTGAACTTCGCGATGTTCCGCTCGGCCCTGGCCCGCGGCGAGCGGATCGGCGCCGGCCCCGTTCTGCGGGCCTGGCGCGGGCTGCTGGTGTTCCTCTCCCGCTGGTTCCAGATCGAGTCGCTGTACAAGTTCAACGCCAAGTTCCAGCCCGAGTGGGAGCCGCGCTTCCTGGTCTTCCCGAGCACCAGGGACCTGCCGCGGATCGGTTTCGCCGCGATGCAGGCCGAGGCCTTCATCACGCTCGGCATGCCGCGCTTCGGCCGCCGGCGCCAGCGCGAGGGGCTGATGCCCGCCCCGGCCGCCCACGAGGTCACCGAGGCCGCCTGAGGCCGCCCGGAGCGCCGCCGCGTGGACGGGGCCCCCGCCGAGGATCCTCGGCGGGGGCCCCGTCCGATAATGGAGGACATGAGCAACTCGCCGTCCTTCTCCCTGCCGGCCGGACTGCCGCGGCTCGACCGCTGCGCCGTGATGGGCGTGGTCAACGTCACGCTCGACTCCTTCTCGGACGGCGGCCTGTGGCACGACCCCGCCAAGGCGATCGCGCACGGGCTCGCCCTGCGCGCCCGCGGCGCCGACCTGGTGGACGTGGGGGGCGAGTCCACCCGCCCCGGCGCCCGGCGGGTGCCCGAGGAGGAGGAGCTGCGCCGGGTGCTGCCGGTGGTGCGCGAGCTGGCCGGGGCGGGGGTGGTGGTCTCCGTCGACACCATGCGCGCCTCCGTCGCCGAGCAGGCCGTCGCGGCCGGCGCCGCGCTCGTCAACGACGTCTCCGGCGGCCTGGCCGACCCGGCGATGGCCCGGGTGGTCGCCGAGACCGGCGCACCCTTCGTGGTGATGCACTGGCGCGGGCAGTCCGCCGACATGGAACGGCTGGCGGTCTACGACGACGTGGTGACCGACGTGGTCGGCGAGCTCACCGGCCGGGTCGAGGCGCTGCTGGCGGCCGGGGTCAAGGAGGAGCAGCTGATCCTCGACCCGGGGCTCGGCTTCGCCAAGACCGCCGAGCACAACTGGGCGCTGCTCGGCCGGCTGGACGCGCTCACCGCGCTCGGCCGTCCCGTCCTGGTGGCCGCATCGCGCAAGCGGTTCCTGGGTACGCTGCTCGCCGACCCGCAAACCGGGGAGCTGCGCCCGGCGCGGGAGCGCGACGACGCGACCGCCGCGGTGTCGGTGCTGTCGGCCCAGGCCGGCGCCTGGGCGGTGCGGGTGCACGACGTGTCCGGCACGGCGGACGCCGTGCGGGTGGTCGCGGCCTGGCAGCACGCGGCCCGACGAGGGGTGAGGGAGGGTCTGTGACAGGTGACGGCAGGCTGAGCGGCGGGACGGCCGGCCGGGCCCGCGAGGCGGACCTGGAGGCCGTGCTCGCGGCGAACCGGGCGCTCTACCAGGCGCTGGAGGAGGGGGACCTGGAGGCGGTCGAGGACGCCTGGCTGGGTGCCGCGGACGCCGACGACAAGGGCGGGGTGGTCTGTGTGCACCCCGGCTGGCCGGTGCTGCGCGGGCGGGCACAGGTGACCCGCTCGTACATGTTGATCATGATGAACACGGAGTACATCCAGTTCTTCCTGACCGACGTCGAGGCGGAGGTCCACGGTGATGTGGCCCTTGTCACGTGCACCGAGAACATCCTCTCCGGCGGCGAGGCGGAGGAGGAGGGCGAACTCGGACCGCTGGTCGGCGGAAAGGTCGTCTCGACGAATCTCTTCCGCCGCACCCCGGCCGGGTGGAAGCTCTGGTCGCACCACGGTTCACCCGTTCTGACCAGCGGCGACGAGGACGACGAGGACTGATCCGGGAGTTACCCGAAAACCGCCGCCGGGAGGTCGCCCGGGAATTTCCGAGTGGTCACCGAACGTTCACGTCAATCGCCATTCCGGTGCGCGTGGCGACGGTTCGTGCCGGGTAGGACGGTCAGGCGGTGTCCGCCCCCGCGGGTAGATTCGAAACGGAGTGGCGGGCCTGCTGCCCGCCTTCGCCCTGCCCGTCCATGTCATTCTCCGGGTGGGGCCCGTCCGACTGGGAGCAGTGATTCGTTTGCTGGACCGCGTCACCCTGCGGGGTCTGCGTGCCCGGGGCCACCACGGCGTCTTCGAACGCGAGCGCGTCGAGGGCCAGACCTTCGTGGTCGACCTCGTGCTGTACCTGGACACCCGCCCCGCCGCGTCCGGCGACGACCTCACCCGCACGGCGCACTACGGCATCGTGGCCGAGGAGGTCACCGCGATCATCGCCGGGGAGCCGGTCGACCTGATCGAGACCCTCGCCCAGCGCATCGCCGACCAGTGCCTGAAGCACGAAGCGGTCGAGGAGGTCGAGGTGACCGTGCACAAGCCCGACGCCCCGATCACCGTGCCGTTCGACGACGTGACCGTGACCATCCACCGGAGCCGCGCATGACCGCCGCTGCGCGCCCCGCAGTTGTAGAGGCCCAGCCTCCCCGAGTAGAGGACGCCCGATGAGCACCAGCGACCCGACCGCCTCGCCGACCACGTTCGACCTGGAGAGCCGGGTGGACTCCGCCGACACCACGCTGCACAGCCAGCGGTGCGCGGTGATCGCACTGGGCAGCAACCTGGGCAACCGCCTGGACACCCTCCAGGGGGCCGTCGACGCCCTGGCCGACACCCCCGGACTCAAGATCAAGTCGGTCTCCGCCGTCTACGAGACCGAGGCCATGGGCGGCCCCGACGAACAGCCCAACTACTACAACGCGGTCGTCGTGCTGCGCACCACGCTGCCCCCGCGCGACCTGCTGGAGCGCGGCAACGCGATCGAGGACGCCTTCGGCCGGGTCCGGACCGTCCACTGGGGCCCGCGCACCCTGGACGTCGACATCCTCGCCTACGAGGGCGTGCTCAGCGACGACCCGCAGCTGCTGCTGCCGCACCCGCGCTCGCACGAGCGGGCCTTCGTGCTCGCCCCCTGGCTGGACGCCCAGCCGGAGGCCGAGGTGCCCGGGCACGGGCAGGTCGCCGAACTGCTGCGGGCCCTCGGCGGCCCGGACGCGCAGGGCGTGTGGCGCCGCGAGGACATCCGGCTGACGCTGCCGGAGTGACCGCCCCCGGCCGGGCGGCCGGGGAACCAGACCGGGGGCCCGGCCGTACGACTAGGTGTCCGCCGTTCGCGCGGTGGTCCGCCCGGCCGGGCCCGGTACGGTGGCCTGGCGCCGCCGTGCCGGACCACCGGGCGGCCGGCTGGCTCTGGTAACCCCGGGAAGGACCTCCTCCGAGTGAAGCTGCTTCGCCTCCGTCTGCTGGTCGGCATCACCGCTGCCACGACGGCGCTGTGCTGGGCCGGCGCCAAGTTGTGGGCCTCCCTGGACACGCTGCCGGCGGTGCCGGTCGCGGCGCCGGTGGTGCTGGCCGCGGTGGCGGTGATCCTGCTGGCCACCGCGCTGTCGCTGCGCTCCCGGCTGAAGGCGGTGCGCGAGCGGCAGCCCGGCGCGAAGGGCGTCGACCCGCTGCTCGCGGCCCGGGCGGTGGTGCTCGGCCAGGCCAGCGCGCTGGTCTCGGCGGTGGTCACCGGCGTCTACGCGGGCGCCGGGATCTTCCTGCTCGGCGAGCTGGACGTGCCGGCCCGCAAGGACCAGGCGGTCACGGCCGGGCTCGCGGTGCTGGCGGGAGCCGCGGTGATAGCGGCGGCGCTCTGGCTGCAGCACGTGTGCCGGCTGCCGGAGGACCACGACGGGCCGAGCGGTCCGGCGGCCTCGCACCGCTGAGCGGGCTCGGCGCCGCTGAGCGGTCCGCTCGCGCGGGCCGGCCCCGCAGCGCCGAACGGGGCATTCCCGGTGATCTTGAGTGAAGCGCCGGGTACGTGCGGTAAAACTTGCGCACTGTCAAGGGCGGAAGGGGACCCTGGGCTGACACGGCCCCAATTCGCACGCTAGTTTCTTGGCATGTCTCGCGGACGTCACCGTCATTCCTCCGTCCTCGGCCGGATCTTCCCCCCCACCGCCGCCGGCGTGCTGCTCGTGGCCGCGCTGGGCGCCCTGCTCTTCAGTCAGGACACCATCCTGGTGCGCTCGGTGGGCGTCGCGGCGGTGATCGCGACGCTCGGCTTCGCGCTGCTCCTGAAGCAGCGTGACAAGGCCGCCCGGGCCGCCGCCGAGATGGCCGTCGCACAGCGCCTGCGGGCCGAGGAGCGCTTCGAGGAGCAGCTCGCGGAGGCCGAGTACGCGGCCGAGGTCGCCGAGGAGCGGGCCACCCGGTTCGGGCGGCGGCTCACCGCGGAGAAGTCCCGGCTCGCCAAGGCCGAGACGGAGATCGCCCGGCTGCTGCGGGAGCGGGCCGTGGCGGTGGCCGAGCAGGCGCTCAAGGAGGCCGAGGCGGCCCAACGGGCGCTCGCCGCGAGCCGCCCCAAGCACCCGGCCAGCCCGGCCGCGTTCGTCCGTGCCGGCTCCGTGCTGCGGCTGCTGGCGCGGCGGGCGGCGGAGCGGGAGGCGCAGCGGGAGCGGACCGCGGGCGCGGAGGTCGCGCTGCGCGCGGCCGCGGCGCCGGCCAGGCAGGCCCCGGTCCGGCAGGCTCCGGCCGCGGTGGCCCCTGCGCCCGTCGTACCGGCCCCGGTGGCGCCCGTGGTGCCGGCTCCGGTGGCCCCTGCGGTGCCGACCCCGGCCCAGGCCCCGGCGGTGCCGGCTCCGGCCGCCCAGGCGCCGGTGCGGCCCGCGCCGGTGCGCCCGGCGCTGACCGCCACGGTCGGGCAGCTCGGCGGGGCGCCGACGGCTCCGGTCGCGGTGCCCGCCCCGGTGGAACGGCAGCGGCTGCGCCCGGCGCAGTCCGGGGCGCGCGGACAGGGCTTCAGCTTCTTCGGCCGCGGTGCTGGTACTGGTGCTGCTCCGGGTTCGGCCGTGCGTGCGGCGGCCCCGGCGCCGGCGGTGGGCAGCGTCGCCGAGCTGGGGGAGCGCACGGACCTCGCGGACGTGGTGGGCGACGAGGCGGTGGCCGCACAGGCGCAGGCCGAGGCGCAGGAGGTCCGGGAGGCCCAGGCGGCGCCCGCGCCGGAGGGCGTCGGCGAGCCGGAGGGTCGCGACGAGCCGACGGGCCGTGCGGCCGGGGACGGGGCGGTGCCCGAGGTGGTCGACCTGACCCCGGAGGAGGAGACCGAGCTGATCCAGCTCCCGGAGCTGCGCGCCTCGCGCTGAGCCCGGGGCCGCTGGAAACGGCGACGGCGCGGGAAGTCGGTCCGACCGACTTCCCGCGCCGCGGCGTTCCCGGGGGTGCCGGGACGGGCCCGGCGGGGCGTCAGAGCTGGACGCCGAAGTCCTGGGCGATGCCCGCCAGGCCGGAGGCGTAGCCCTGGCCGACGGCACGGAACTTCCACTCGCCGCCGTTGCGGTACAGCTCGCCGAAGATCATCGCGGTCTCGGTGGCGGCGTCCTCGGAGAGGTCGTAGCGGGCGATCTCGGCACCGCCGGCGGCGTTCACCACGCGGATGTAGGCGTTGCGGACCTGGCCGAAGCTCTGGCCGCGGGCGACCCCGTCGTAGATGGTGACCGGGAAGGTGATCTTGACGGCCTCGGCCGGCAGGCCGGCCAGGTTCACGTTGATCGACTCGTCGTCGCCGACGCCCTCGCCGGTGCGGTTGTCACCGGTGTGCACGACGGTGTTGTCGGGGGTGCTGGTGTTGTTGAAGAAGACGAAGTGCCCGTTGGACAGCACCTTGCCGTCCGCGTTCAGGACGATCGCGCTGGCGTCGAGGTCGAACTCGGCGCCGGTGGTGGTCCGGACGTCCCAGCCCAGGCCGACGCTGACCGCGGACAGGCCGGGGGCCTCCTTGGTCAGCGAGACGTTGCCACCCTTGGAGAGGCTCACTGGCATGGCGATTGCAGTCCCTTCGTTCGCTTTTCCCCGGACAACGCAATACTCGGGTGGGTTGGTTCCACGGAGTCCGTGAATTTCTGGTGGCCGCCAATCCCCGGGCAAAGGCGGGGCAATAACGGGGATCAGATCCGGCGGAACCGGCCCTGCAGTGACCAGATGTTCGGATTGTCGGCCAGGTCGGGGTGCATGTCGAACAGATCGGCGAGGGTGTCCTGGAGGAAGTCCCGGGCCTCGCGCCGCAGCTCGCCGTGGCGCACCACCGCGGGCGGCTCGTCCGGCAGCCAGGTCGCGCTGACCTCGACCCAGTTGAAGCGGCGGGCGAACCGCAGCAGCTCGGTGTTCTGGGTGAAGTCCAGGTCGGCGGTCTGCACCCGGGCGGCCCGGCCGCCGTCCGGGTCGCGGTCCAGCTGCTCGGCGATGTCGCACAGCGCCCACGCGAAGTCCAGCACCGGCACCCACCCCCAGGCGGTGGACAGCTCGGCGCCCTCGGCCTCCAGGTAGACGTCGCCGCAGAACAGGTCGTACCGCAGCGCGTGCACCGAGGCGGACCGGTAGTCCGTCTGCGGAGGGTCGGGGAAGCGGTTGGAGAGGGAGTAGCCGAGCTCGATCACGTAGGCCATTGTCCGGGCTGCGGGCGGTGCCGCGGAACCGGGGCGGTGCCGGTGGCGGGCGGGCGGGGGTCCGCGGACCCGCCCGGACCGGTGCGGATAACCGGGTGACCCGGCGGGGGCGGGCGCGGGATGATGGGCGCATGCCCGAGCCCATCCGCGTACGGGGGTCGGTGGTCGTCCCCGACGCCGAGCTCGTCTGGCGCTTCTCGCGTTCCTCCGGCCCCGGTGGCCAGCACGTCAACACCTCCGACACGAAGGTCGAGCTGCGCTACGACCTGGCGTCCTCCCGGGCGCTGCCCGAGGTGTGGCGCGAGCGTGCGCTGGAGCGGCTGGCCGGGCGGCTGGTGGACGGCGGGGTGCTGGTGATCCAGGCCTCCGAGTTCCGCTCGCAGTGGCGCAACCGGGAGGCGGCCGCGGCCCGGCTGTCGGCGGTGCTGACCGAGGCGTGCGCGCCGCCGCCGAAGGCCCGGCGGGCGACCAGGCCCAGCCGGGGGACGGTCGAGCGGCGACTGGCCGGCAAGCGGCACCGCTCCGAGCTGAAGCAGGGCCGGCGCTCGCCGCGGGGCGGCGAGTAGGCGGGCTCAGCCGAGGGCGCGGTACCCGCCGCGGAAGTAGAGCAGCGGCCGGCCGGCCGGGTTGGGGACCACGGCCTCCAGGACGCGGCCGAGCAGCAGCGTGTGGTCACCTGCGGGTATCCGCTGTTCGGTGCGGCACTCGACGGTGGCGAGCGCGCCGTCGATCAGCGGCGCCCCGGAGTGCGGGCCGCGCCGGTGCGGGGTGTCCGCGAAGAGCAGCCGGTCGCTGAGCCGGCCCTTCATGGCGAAGCGGGAGCCGAGCGCCTTCTGGCCCTCCGTGAGCAGCGAGACCGCCCAGGTGTCCGTCCGGGTGAGCACCTCGTCCATCCGGGAGTCCTCGCGGACCGAGATCAGCACCAGCGGGGGCTCCAGCGACACCGAGAGGAAGGACGTGGCGGTCATGCCGATGTCCTCGCCGTCCTCCGGGTCGTGGACGGTGACCAGGCTGACGCCGGCGGCGAGCTGGGAGAGTGCTGCCCGGAACTCGTCGGGCGTGGCCTGGGTGGCAGCTTCGGGCTGCGGGGACGGGTACACGTACCGCACGGTAGCCGGAGGCCGCCGCGCTCTGCATCGGGCCGAGGTCGTAGGACCACCGGCGCGGGCCGGGGTCACGGGCGGTGGCGGGACCCGCCCCCCGCGAGGTGGTGGAGCTCACTCTCAGGAGTGAAGTGAGGGGCCTGCCGGGCGGCAGGGGCCTTCAGTGCGGGACCGATGAGGTCGACCACGGGAATTGCCCTGATAGCGCGTGATGTACCGCTATGGGGCGGATGAGCTGATTAAGGGCGCATTAGTGTTGTGTGATTTAAGTCACAAGTAGCGGCCTATTGCTGACCGAGCGTGCCGAACGCTGTGCTCCCTGTGATTCAGTTCTTCTGGCAATCGGACGATAACCAATCAAGAACTATCCGAAGCAGCCGGGGAGCCCCCGCATGGAAGCCGAGTCGGAGCCGTACGTCCGTCTCGCGACCCTCCGCACCTTGCACCGGGTCGTGGCGGACCTCAACGCTGCCCGCAGCCTGGCGGGCACGCTGCAGGCCGTCGTCGAGGGCGCGGTGCACGGGCTCGGCTTCGACGCCGCCGCGGTCAGCCTGGTCCGCCCGGACGGCGACTTGGTGGTGGCGGCCGTCTGGGAGCTCGAGGAGAGCGCCATGGGCGGCCCCTCCGTGCTGCTCGGCCAGGTCGGCTCCCGGGAGTCCTGGGACCGGCTGCTCGGCGTCAGCGACCACTGGGGCACCCTGCGCTTCCTCCCCTACGACCGAGGCTGGGCCGTCGCCAGCGACATCCCGCGCTGGATCGGGGACGGCCCGCTGCCCGTCTACGCCAACGACTGGCACCCGGCCGACGGACTGCTCGCCCCGATGTACAGCGCCGGCGGCGACCTGCTCGGCGTGCTCTCGGTGGACCGTCCGCGCAGCGGCAAGCGGCCCGGGGCGTGGACCCGCGAGGCGCTGGAGATGTTCTCGCTGCAGGCCTCCATCGCGATCGGCAACGCCCGGCTGCGGGCCGAGATGCAGCGCGCCCTGGCCCGGCTGGAGAAGGAGCAGCAGGCGCTGCGGGCCAGCGAGGAGAGCTTCCGCCAGGCCTTCGAGTACGCGCCCAGCGGGATGGCCATCACCGAACTGCACGGCGCCGGTCGCGGCCAGCTGACCAGGGTCAACGACGCGCTCTGCCGGCTGCTCGGCCGCCCCCGCGCGGTGCTGCGCCAGCAGAGCTTCGCCGATCTCGTCCACCCCGAGGACCGGGCCCTGCTGGAGCGCACCAGCGCCGAGAGCGGCCGGGCGGAGCTGCGGCTGTCCCGGCGGGACGGCGGCTACCAGTGGGTGTGCCTGCGCAACTCGATCGTGGCGGACGCGGCCGAGGGCCCGAGCTTCCTGCTCACCCACGTCGAGGACATCGAGGAGCGCAAGCGGCACGAGTTCCAGCTCGCCCACCGGGCCAGCCACGACGCGCTCACCGGCCTGCCGAACAGCGCCGAGCTGAAGGCCCGGCTGGCCCGTCGGCTCTGCAGCGAGCCGCAGACCGTCGGCGCCGCCGCCGGGGCCGAGACGGCCTACCCGGCCCCGTACGGCTACCCCGCGGACTCCTACGCCGCGCACGCCGCCTACGACGGGCTGGAGGGGGCGGACCCGTACGCCGGGCCGGTGCACGGCTACAGGCTGCCCGAGGCCGGTCCGCTGCCGGGGCTGACCGCGGCCTGCGGGGAGCACGTGCACGCGGTGGTCCCCACCGACCACGGCCCGGGCGAGGCCTGGTCGGCGCCCTTCCGCTCGGGGGCCGCGGCCCACGCGGACAAGGGGCTCGCGGTGCTCTTCTGCGACCTGGACGGCTTCAAGTCGATCAACGACCGGTTCGGCCACAACGCCGGCGACGCGGTGCTGGTCGAGGTCGCCCGGCGGCTGAGCCAGGCCGTCCGGGACGGCGACACGGTGGCCCGGCTCGGCGGCGACGAGTTCGTCGTGCTGGCCGACGGCATCGGCCGGGAGGAGGCCAAGGACCTCGCCCACCGGCTGCGCAACGCGATCATCCCGCCGATGCGGATCGACGGCCGGGCGATGCGGGTGGGCGTCAGCCTCGGCATCGGCTGGGCGGGCTGCGGGATGAGCACCGAGGAGGTGCTGCACACCGCGGACGAGCGGATGTACGACGAGAAGCGGGCGCGCGGGGGCGCGGTGCGCGGCGCGCGCGGCGAGCGTTCGCACCGGCGGGCGGGCTGACCGGGCCCCGGGGCCGCGCAGGTTACCCGTGGGTTGTCAAGGGCTCTTTCCCGGCAGTCGGGTACGGCAGGTAGGGTTCCCGGGTACGAGAGCGTCCATGATCTGCGCCGGTCCGCACCCGGCGGCGCGAACCGGATGGGGGAGTTGACCACCGTGACGACCGCCGGCAGCAACGGAGTGCCCGAGGGCCAGGGGGGCGGTGCCCCGCAGGACGACGATCCGTTCGGCTACCTCTACCGCCCGGCCGAGGGCTCGACCGGGCAGTCGGCCGAGCCGCAGCAGGGCGTGCCCCGGACGTCGTACAACCGCCCGATGGAGGTCGGCCGGGCGCAGTACGGGCAGCAGTACCCGCCCCGGGCGCCGCAGCAGCCGGCCTACGGCCAGCAGCAGCCGGGCTACCCGGGCCAGCAGCAGACCCCGTACGCCCAGCAGGGGGCGCCGCAGCAGCCCGAGTACGGCACGGCGCCCACCCAGCAGAACCGCTACGCCGAGCACTCCCGGCCGCAGCCGGGCGAGGAGCGGCCGAGCAGCGGTCGCAGCAAGGGCGCGGTGATCGGCGCGGTCGCCGTCGTCGCGGCCATCGCGATCGGCGCCGGCATCGCGCTGTCCTCGGGCGACCCGGACGGCGACAAGACCGCCAAGTCCGGCACCCAGACCACCGCCGCGGCCCCGCCCACCACCGCCGCGACCGGCGGGTCGTCCCCGACCGCCTCGCCCTCGGCGAGCGCCACCGTCGCGGCCGGCCCGACCACCGTGGACGCGGGCCAGCTGCAGGCCCAGAACGCGCCGTCCGGCAACAGCGTCAAGGGCGCCAAGTCCGCGGACGGCAGCTACCTGACCCTCCAGCAGGGCGGCTCGGTGACGTGGAACGGCGAGGTCGCCACCGCCGGGACGTACAAGCTGACGGTGCACTTCAGCAACGCCGGCGCGGACGTGAAGGGCGCGGCCTCGGTGAACGGCAAGGACTGGCCGAGCGGGCTGCCGTTCAAGAACTACTCGCCCGGCAAGGACCCGGCGTCCTCCTGGTACACCACCTGGATACTCCCGCAGCTGCAGGCCGGGGCGAACAGCGTCGTCATCACCGCGCCGGGCGGACCGATCCTGATCGACCAGATCACCGTCGAGCCGAGCGGCTGACGCCCGGCGCCCGAGTGCGCGACGGCCGCCCGTCCCCGTGGGGGAGGGCGGCCGTCGGCGTCCCGGGGGCCGTCAGGCGGGCTTCACCACGTCGAAGCGCTCGGCGCCGAGCACCCAGTGGCCGCGGCGCATGACGGCGACCAGGTCGTAGGTCTCGGAGTCGAGGGCGACGAGGTCCGCCAGCTTGCCGGTCTCGAGGGAGCCGGTGGTGCCGGCCAGGCCGAGCAGCCGGGCGGGGGTGGTGGAGAGCGACTCGACGGTCTGGCCCAGGCTGAGGCCGTTGACCGTGACGGAGCGCTTGAAGGCGACGTCCAGCGTGAGGGTGGAACCGGCGATCGCGCCGCCCTCGACCAGGCGCGCGACGCCGTCCTGGACGCGGACCTGGAGGGGGCCGAGGGGGTAGAGGCCGTCGCCCATGCCGGCGGCGCCCATGGCGTCGGTGATCAGGGCGAC
>NZ_JBIALK010000039.1:0-68271 GCF_042873275.1 Kitasatospora sp. NPDC004745
CACCCCGGGGGGGGGGGGGGGGGGGGGGGGGGGGCGGGGGGGCGCCCCCCCGGCGGGGGGGCCCCCCGGGGGGGGCCCGGGGGGGGGCGGCGGGGGCCCCGGCCCCCCCCCCCCGGGGCCGTGACCTCCGTCACGTCCGCGCATCCCCGCCGGGCGGGTCGTGGGCGGGCATGCGGAAGGCCCCGGAGAGTGGACTCTCCAGGGCCTTCCTTCTGTGGCCAGGGCCGGGGTCGAACCGGCGACCTTCCGCTTTTCAGGCGGACGCTCGTACCAACTGAGCTACCTGGCCGTACTGCACCGTCTCTTGCGAGACGAGCGATCCCGACGGGACTTGAACCCGCGACCTCCACCTTGACAGGGTGGCGAGCTAACCAACTGCTCCACGGGACCTAGAAGTGGTTTCCCACTCAGGTCTTGCGTCACTGCACTTTACTACGGTACTGCGTGCCCCCAACGGGATTCGAACCCGTGCTACCGCCTTGAAAGGGCGGCGTCCTGGGCCACTAGACGATGAGGGCTTGCGGCCTGTCCCGCTGTTTCCAGCGCTCGGGGACGTCGAGAAGCATATGGGATGCCGGGCGGATCGCCAAAACGGGTTTCGGCCGGTCGGGTCGGGGGCGGTCCGGGGCGGGCGGGGAGCCGGTCAGGACCAGCCGAGCTCGTCGAGTTCGTGGTCGTCGAAGCCGAAGTGGTGGGCGACCTCGTGGATCACCGTGGTGCGCACCTCCTCGACGACCTGCTCGTGGGTCTCGCAGTGCCGGAGGGTGGGGCCGCGGTAGATGATGATCCGGTCGGGCAGGACGCCGGCGTACCACTCGCCGCGCTCGGTGAGCGGGGTGCCCTCGTAGAGGCCGAGGAGCTCCGGGTCGGAGGCGTCCGGTTCGTCCTCGACGAAGACGGCGACGTTGTCCATCATGGCCGCGAGCTGCGGGGGAATCTGGTCGAGGGCGTCGCTGACCAGCGTCTCGAACTCTTCCCGGGTCATCTCCACCGGATCATTGTCGGGTCTGGGGTGACGGTGTGCCAGGTGGCGTGAGCCGGTGTTTGATGGGCCCATGGCGACCTCGGACGGCACGGTGGACGGCCCGGCGCGCGCCAGGCCGCGGGGCGGCGCGGCGGAGCGCGGGCGGCCTCCGGTGCTGCGCGGGCAGGGGCCCGCGGTGGCGGTGGTCGCGGCGGGCGGGGCGATCGGGGCCCTGGCGCGGTACGCGGCCGGGCTGCTCCGGCCCGACGGCCCGACGGCGTTCCCGTGGACGACGCTGCTGGTCAACGTGGTCGGTTGCGCGGTGATCGGGGTCTTCCTGGTGACCGTGACCGAGGGGCGTCCGGTGCACCCGCTGCTGCGGCCGTTCTTCGGCACCGGGGTGCTGGGCGGGTTCACGACCTTCTCGACCTACGCGGTGGACGTCCGGCGGCTGCTGGAGGCGGGGCGGCTCGGACTCGGCCTGACGTACCTGGGGCTGACCCTGGTGGCCGCGCTCGGTGCGGTGTGGGCGGCGGCCGGCGTGACGCGCCGTCTGATCCGCCGAGGGGGCGCGCGGTGAGCGGGCTGAGCGGGCCGGCGCTGCGGCTGACCGTCCTGGTGGGTGAGAACGACCACTGGCACCACCGGCCGCTGTACAGCGAGATCGTGCACCGCGCGCGGGCCGCCGGGCTGGCCGGGGCGAGCGTGTTCCGGGGGATCGAGGGCTTCGGGGCGTCGTCGCTGGTGCACACGGCGCGGCTGCTGTCGCTGAGCGAGGACCTGCCGGTGGCGGTGGTGATCGTGGACGAGGAGGAGCGGGTGCGGGCGTTCCTGCCGCAGCTGGACGGGCTGGTCGCGGAGGGGCTGGTAGTGCTCGACCGCTGCGAGGTGGTGCGCTACGTGGGGCGGGAGGGGGCGGCGGGGTGAACTGGCTGCTGGTGGTGGCGGGCGCGGTGGTCGGCGCGCCGCTGCGGTACCTGACGGACCGCGTGGTCCAGGCCCGGCACGACTCGGTGTTCCCGTGGGGGACGTTCACGGTGAACGCGGTCGGCTGCCTGGTGCTGGGCCTGGTGACCGGGGCGGTGGCGGCGGGGGCGGCGTCCTCGCAGGTCCAGCTGCTGCTGGGGACGGGGCTGTGCGGGGCGCTGACGACCTACTCGACGTTCTCGTACGAGACGTTGCGGCTGGTGGAGACCGGCTCCGGGCGGTACGCGCTGGCGAACGCGGCGGGGAGCCTGGCGGTGGGCCTGGCCGCGGTGTACGCGGGGGCGGGGCTGGCCTCGGCGCTCTGGGGCTGATCCGGCCGGGCCCGGGAGGCCCGCCGTGGCGGGGCCGTGCGGGCCCCGGCGCTCCGGAGGCCCTGCAGGCCGCCCCGGCGCGCCTCCGGCCCCGTCCCGGTCCCCGCGGGGCCCCGCTGGCCCCACGCGCCCCGCAGGGCCCGCCCGGGGGCTTCCTGGCGTGCCGCCCGTGTCCCGCCGGGGCGGGTGCGCGTTGGGCACCGGAAGCGGCCGCGCGGCAGTGGGCGGCCCGGGCGGGGCGGTGGAGAGTGAGTGCGGTGGCTTCGGTGCGGGCGGTTCGGGCGGCGGTGCGTGCGGGGACGGCGCGGGTGGCTCCGGCGCGGGGCGCGGCCCCGCTGCGGGAGCTGGCGGCGGGGCGGGCGGTGCCGGGCGCGGTGGTCCGGCGGTCGGGCGGGGTGCGGGCCGCGGCGGTGCTGGCGGTGGCCGGGCTGGGGCTGACGGGTTGCATGTCGGTGGGCCCGGGCGGGGCGACGGAGGAGAAGCACGGTGTGGCGCCGGTCGGTCAGGCCGGTCCGGCCGGGAGGCCGGGGGCGACGGGCGGGCCGTCGGCCTCGCCCGGCGCCGGGCACCCGGGGGGCGTGTCGGGGCGCCCGGAGCGCCCGGGGAGCTCGCCGGGAGAGAGTGCGCCGAGCGGGGCCACGGCCGCCGTGGCGGGCGAGGTGGCGCCGGGCGTGACCGGCGCGGCCGCCGGCGTGGTCCCGGTCCCGGCGGCGCCCGCCATGGACACCGCGCCGGGTGCGACCGGCGTGAACGGTGCGGCGGGCGGCGTGAGCGCCAGCCCCGCGCCCCGTACGGGCGGTTCGACGGCCGGCCCCGGCGGGGCGGCCGGCAGCGGCACCACCGCTGGCCCGGGCGGCTCCGGCGGGACGGGCGGCACCGGTGACGGGCACGGTGGCGGGGGTGCGGCGGGCACGCCGTCGGCGACGCCGAGCAGCCACCCGTCGACGTCCCCCGAGCCCGAGCACAGCGCACCCGCCACCACCGCCCCACCGGCCACGGAGCCCTCTGCGGGTAACTCCGGTTCCTCGGCCCCGAGCCCGCGCGCGGGTGGGCATTAGCGAGCTGGCCAGGGCATTTGCCTCTGATCCCGAGGTTCCTCTATGGTGGTAGATCGTTCGTTTGATCCATTTGACTGGCGCCCTATTTCCATCTGGCGCCCTTGGCGCGTTCCGGCGATCCGTGGCTGACCGCATAGAGGCGGTTGTGAAACAGAACCCCGGACTTTGGCGCGTGCCACTTCCGGAAGGTTTTGCATGTCTCTCGTTGACGACGCCCGCTTCGCCATGCCCGCAAGCGAGTCCGCCGCCGATGTCACCGACACCAACGACACCACCACCGAGGTCGTCGACCTCGCCGACGTCGAGCTGATCGACGCCGGGATCGCCGACGCCGACTCGGACGCCACCGACGCGGACGACACCGCCGAGGCCGCCGAGCCCACCATCACCTTCGGCGACCTGGGCCTGCACGACGACGTCGTGCGCGCCCTCGCCAAGCGCGGCGTCACCACCCCCTTCCCGATCCAGGCCGCGACCATCCCGGACGCCCTGGCCGGCAAGGACGTGCTGGGCCGCGGCCGCACCGGCTCCGGCAAGACCCTCAGCTTCGGCCTGCCGCTGCTGACCCGCCTCGCCGACGGCGAGCGCACCCGC
Source organism: Kitasatospora sp. NPDC004745 (assembly GCF_042873275.1). Taxonomy (NCBI): domain Bacteria; kingdom Bacillati; phylum Actinomycetota; class Actinomycetes; order Kitasatosporales; family Streptomycetaceae; genus Kitasatospora; species Kitasatospora sp. NPDC004745. The sequence continues at coordinate 3,915 of NZ_JBIALK010000039.1, forward strand.
GCCAAGCACCCGCGCGGCCTGATCCTGGTCCCGACCCGCGAGCTGGCCATGCAGGTCGCCGACGCCCTGGAGCCCTTCGGCTCGGTGCTCGGCCTGCGTCTCAAGGTCGTCTGCGGCGGTACCTCGATGTCGAACCAGATCTACGCGCTGGAGCGCGGCGTCGACATCCTGGTCGCCACCCCGGGCCGCCTGCGCGACCTGCTGAACCGCGGCTCGGCCAAGCTGGACGACGTCCAGACCGTCGTGCTCGACGAGGCCGACCAGATGGCCGACATGGGCTTCCTGCCCGAGGTCACCGAGATCCTCGACCAGGTGCCGGCCGGCGGCCAGCGCCTGCTGTTCTCCGCCACCCTGGAGAACGAGATCGACACCCTGGTGAAGCGCTACCTGAAGAACCCGGTCACCCACGAGGTCGACCCGTCGGCCGGCGCCGTCACCACCATGACCCACCACATCCTCGTGGTGAAGCCCAAGGACAAGGCGCCGATCACCAACGCGATCGCCGCCCGCAAGGGCCGCACGATCATCTTCGTCCGCACCCAGATGGGCGCCGACCGCGTCGCCGAGCAGCTCATCGAGGCCGGCGTGAAGGCCGACGCGCTGCACGGCGGCATGACCCAGGGCGCCCGCACCCGCGTCCTCGGCGACTTCAAGGACGGCTACGTCAACGTCGTCGTCGCCACCGACGTCGCCGCCCGCGGCATCCACGTCGACGGCATCGACCTGGTCCTCAACGTGGACCCGGCCGGCGACCACAAGGACTACCTGCACCGCTCCGGCCGCACCGCCCGCGCCGGCCGCTCCGGCGCCGTCGTCACCCTGGTGCTGCCGCACCAGCGCCGCGGCGTCTTCCGCCTGATGGAGGACGCGGGCGTCGACGCCAGCCGCCACATCCTGGACCACGCCTTCGACGCCGAGGTCGCCAAGATCACCGGCGCCCGCTCGCTCACCGAGGTCCAGGCCGAGAGCGCCGCCAACATCGCCGGTGCCGCCGAGCGCGAGCTCGCCGACATGACCCGCCAGCTGGAGCGCGCGCAGCGCCGCGCCACCGAGCTGCGCGAGGAGGCCGACCGCCTGGCCGCCCGCGCCGCCCGCGAGCGCGCCGACCTGGGCATCGTGGACGAGGCCCCGGCCGCCGAGGCCGGCGACGACGCCGCCGCGGAGGCCCCGGCCGCCGAGGCGACCGCCGCGGCCGCCGCGCCGCAGGCCGAGGAGCGCACCCCGTCGTACCGCGAGGCGCGCACCGAGCGTCCGGCCTTCGGCCGCGACCGCGACCGTGACCGTGACGACCGTCGTTCGGGCGGCTTCGGCGGCCGTGACCGTGACGACCGTCGTTCGGGCGGCTTCGGCGGCCGCGACCGCGACGACCGTCGCTCCGGCGGCTTCGACCGCGACCGTGACGACCGTCGCTCCGGCGGCTTCGGCGGCCGCGACCGCGACGACCGCCGCTCCGGTGGCTTCGACCGCGACCGCGCCGGCTTCGGCGGCCGTGACCGTGACGACCGCGGCGCCCGTTCGGGTGGCTTCGACCGTGACGACCGTCGCTCCGGTGGCTTCAACCGTGACCGTGACGACCGTGGCGGCCGCTCCTTCGGCGACCGTCCGGCCCGCTCCGGCGGCTTCGACCGTGACCGCGGTGGCTTCAACCGTGACCGTGACGACCGTGGCGGCCGCTCCTTCGGCGACCGTCCGGCCCGCTCCTTCGGCGACCGTCCGGCCTTCGGCCGTGACCGCGACGAGCGCGGCGCCAGCAGCCGTCCGTTCGCCCGCCGGGACGACCACCGCTCCGGTGGCCGCCCGCAGGCCTCCGGCGGCTTCGGCGGCCGGGACCGTGACGACCGCGGCGCCCGTTCGGGTGGCTTCGACCGCGACCGCGGCGGCTTCAACCGCGACGACCGCAAGCCGCGCTGGAAGAACTGACGCCGTACGGCCGGTGGTCCGCCACCGGTGACGGCCGCGGCTGAGGCCGGCCGGGCCGGGCGCAGGACGCCCGTGCCGGCCGGCCCCGGCCGGGAGGAACGCACGAAGGGCCCGCTCCATGCACTGGAGCGGGCCCTTCGCGTTCCCCCGGTCCCCCCCCCGGACACCCCCCGGTACCCCCGACACCTCCCTCGTGCCCCCGGAGGTGTTGTTCTGCGAGTGAGAATAACCTGTGGCGCGGAGTGGCGGAAGTCCCGTAGCGTCGCGGCCATGAGCAGCAGACTGCACGACGTGGCACGGAGGAACGAGGAGATCGCCGAGCGGGGGAGCTACCGGGCGTCCGGGGGCGAACCCGTGTCGGTGGGGGAGCAGTTGGCGGCGGCCCGGGCCGGGACGGTGTCGTACCCGCCGGAGGGGCTGGCCGCGCTGCTGCGCGCCGGCGATCCGGGGCCGGGGCCGCGCGGGGCGGTGGAGGTCACCGCCGAGGGCAGCATCGAGGCCGCCCGGCGCCTGGTCGAGGGCGGGGCCGGCCCGGTCGGGGTCCTCAACTTCGCCTCCGCGCGCAACCCCGGCGGCGGCTACCTGCGCGGCGCCCGCGCCCAGGAGGAGGACCTGTGCCGCAGCGCGCTGCTATACACCTGCCTGCTGGAGGCGCCCGACTACTACGAGGCGCACCGGGCCTCGACCGACCTGCGGTACAGCCACCGGGTGATCGTCTCGCCCGCGGTCCCGGTGATCCGGGACGGGCGCGGCGAGCTGCTGGCCCGGCCCTACCCGGTCACCTTCCTGACCTCGCCCGCGCCCAACGCCGGCCAGCTGGAGCGGCGTTCGGCCGGCGTGGACGTCCGCGGCGTGCTCGCCGAGCGGGCCGTCCGGGTGCTCGCGGCGGCGGCCCGGCACGAGGTCCGCACGCTGGTGCTCGGGGCCTGGGGCTGCGGGGTGTTCCGCAACGACCCGGCGCAGGTCGCCGAGGCCTTCGAGGGCGCGCTGGCCCGGTACGGGGCGGCCTTCGAGCGGGTGGTGTTCGCGGTCTGGGACCGCTCACCGGTCTCGGCGAACCGGGCCGCCTTCGCGGAGCGGTTCGGCGCGGCGGTGCGATGACGCCCGCCGCGCGCCGCCCCCCCCGGTCTGTGACCCCCGCGGGCCCGCGCCGCCCGGGGGCCGGACCCTAGCGGCGGCGGGCGGAGAGCGCCGTGGCGGCCGTCGAGGCCGCCGCGACCACGGCGGTGACGGCGAGGACGGACGGCCAGGCACCGATCTTCTTCGCCAGCGGGTGGGAGCCGCCGAAGGCCGCCACGTACAGGCCGGTCAGCGCCGCCGCGGTGGCCGGGCCCGAGCTGCGGCGCCACTGCGCGGCCGCCCCGGCACCGGCGGCCGCCAGTACCGCGCCGCCCAGCTCGCGCCGGCCGCTCCAGCGGGCGACGCCGTAGCCGCCGACCAGGCCGCTCGCCGCGGTCAGCGCGGCGGGCGCGGCGGAGACGAGCACGTTCGGGACCTTCGCCATGGGGGGACTCCACTCGTAGGGGCTGTTCCGACTTCCTGTTCCGCCTCCCGACCCTAACCCGGCCGTATCCCGCCCCTCGCCCGGCCGTTCCGCGCTCCCGTCCCGTCCCGTCCCGTCCGGTCCCGTCCGGTCCTGTCCTGCCCTGCCCCGTTTCGGGCCCCGGAGTGGGTCCGGGCCCGGGGAGCGGGGCCCGCCGCTACCGGAACGCCTGCTCCGCCGACTGCGCCGGGGCGGTCCGGGCCAGCAGCCGCGCGGCCTCCGCCGGGGGCAGCACCCGTTCCAGCCGGAGGTCCCCCGGGAGCTCCTGGATGAACCGCCCGGCCGACCAGCTGCGCTCGTAGGGCAGCGGGTCCAGCACCAGGGTGCGCACGCCGTCCACCACCGGGACGTCGCTCGGCGTGCCCTCGTTCCAGAGCCACGAGCCGTCCGGGGCGACGAGGTTGAACGCGCCGGTCGCGATCACCCGGCGACCGTCCAGGACGGCGGTGCGGGCCAGCGCCGCCACCTCCGGGTCCGGTCGGGGGCCGGGCAGGTGGCCGCCGCCGACCAGCACGTCGGCCAGCAGGGTGTGCAGCTGGAAGGTGTCGCTCAGCCCGTCCATCCGCAGCAGGAAGCCGGCGCCGGTGGGGCGGTGCAGGACCAGCAGCGGCTCGTCGTCGAGGACCAGCGCCAGGTGGGCCAGGCCCTTGAACTCGTGCTGCCCGCCGGAGTACCGGCCGAACAGCTCCAGCAGCACTCCGGTGACGCCCGAGGCCCGCGCCTCGGTCCGTACCGCCGCGTGCGCGTACACCGCCCAGGCGGCCTGCTGCCAGAGGTGCAGCGTCCACCAGCCGACCACGGCCAGGTGGGCGTGCCAGGCGTCCAGGTGCTCCCGGTGCTCGATCCGGTCGTGCGCCTCGGACGGATCGTCCGCCTCCGGATCCGGCAGCGGGCCGCCGCCGGTCTCCTCCCACCGCCGCACCAGCCGCTGCGCGCCGCCCAGCGCCCCGCGCAGGCCCGCCAGCACCGGGCCGGCGCAGGCCAGGGGATCGGCGCCGTTCTCCACGCAGGCGCCCACCACCATCGCCAGGTGGGCCCGGGGGAACGGCGGGGCGTCCGGCAGCAGCGCGGCCAGCCGGGGCCCGGCCGCGGCCACCTCGGCCGGCCCGGCCGACCCGAACAGCCCGCCCACCCGGCCCAGCGCGGGGCCGAAGCCCTCGTCGTCCCCGGCGGCGGTCACCGCCTCCAACTCGGCCACCGCCTCCAGGAGGGCGGGTTGCTGACGGTGCGGCGGAATCTGCTCGAAGGACATTCGCCGCAGCATAGGCGGCGGCGCGGCGCGCCGCGGCGTCGGGTACCCGGTCCTCCGGGCGGTGCCCTGCCGGTCGCCGCCCCCGGTCGCCGCCCCGGGTGGCGGGCCCCGGACGCCCGACGGCCGGGGCCCCGCCGGGTACTCCCGCGGGTGCCGGTGCCCGCTCGGTGGAAAACCCCGCGCGGCACCGCCGCCGTACCGCATACTCGCGCGGTGACCGCGTCCCGTGCCCTCGACTCCCGCCGCGTGACGGCCCGCCCGGCCTCCGCGGCCGAGCCGGCCCTGAAGGTGGCCCCGCTCGAGCTCTTCCTCGACCTCGTCTTCGTCTTCACCATCACCCAGCTCACCGGCAGCCTCGTCCACCACCTCACCCCCGGTGGGTTCGCGCAGGTGCTGGTGATGCTGGCGGTCATCTGGTGGATGTACGACGCCTTCATCTGGCTCACCAACGCGATGCCGCCGCGCACCCACGGCCGGCGCGGTCTGCTGCTGTTGGCGATGGCCGCGTTCCTGGTCATCTCGCTGGCCGTCCCGCACGCCTTCGAGGGCAGCGGCGCCGCCTTCGGCTGGGCGTACCTGGTGGTGGTCGCGGTGCACACCGGGATGTTCGCGGCCGCCGGGGTGGCGCTCGCCCCGGTGCTGCGGATGGGCGGGGCCAACCTGGTCGGCGGGGCCCTGGTGGTGACCGGCGGCTACCTCACCGGCACGGTCCAACTCGCCTTCTGGGCGGCGGCCTTCGCGCTGCAGTTCGTCACCCCGCGGCTCGCCGGGCTGCCGGAGTTCCGGCTGCGGGCCGACCACTTCGTGGAGCGCCACGGGCTGATCGTGATCATCGCCTTCGGCGAGTCGGTGATCGCCATCGGCGTCGGCGCCGGCAGCACGGACCTCGGCCCGGGGCTGATCGCCGTCGCCCTGCTCAGCCTCAGCGTCTGCGTGGGCCTGTGGTGGGCGTACTTCGGGCACGACGACGACGCCCGCGCCGAGCACCACATGGCCGCGCTGCCCTCGGCCGAGCGCAACCGGGCCGCGGTCACCGTCTACAACCTCGGCCACTTCGGCCTGCTGCTCGGCGTGCTGCTGTTCGCCGCCGGGGTGAAGTCCGCGGTCGCCCACCCGGTGGCCCCGGTGAGCCTCCCGCAGGCCGCCTCGCTGGCCGGCGGCACCGCGCTCTACCTGGTGGTCAACACCGCCGTCCGCCGCTTCTTCGGCCTGCGGCCCAACGCCCCGCGCCTGGCCGGCGCCGCCCTGGTGGTGGCCGCCGTTCCGCTCGGCACCGAGGTCTCCGCGCTCGTCCAGGTCGCGGCCACCGCCGCCGTGCTCGCCGCGGTCTTCGGGTACGAGCTCCGTCAGTCCCCGGTGGCACACTTCGAGCGTGACTGACAGCGCGCGCGAGACCGCGATCACCGACGGCCGCTACCTGATCCGCAACGTCGGCAGCGGTCTGCTGCTCGAGGTGGCCGACGGCAGTCGCCGCAGCGGCGCCCGGGTCCGCCAGGGCGCCGACGACGGCTCCGACGCCCAGCTCTGGCAGCTGACCGCCGTGCACCCCGGCGGGGCGCTGCGCCACCTGGAGAACGCGGGCAGCGGCAAGCGCCTCGACGTCACCGGCGCCTCCGTCGAGGACGGCGTGCCCGTCCAGCAGTGGTCGGCGAACGCCTTCGGCGCCCAGGAGTGGCTGCTGGAGGCCCACGTGGACGACCCCGGCACCTACACGATCACCAGCTTCATCAGCGGCAAGCCGCTCACCGCCGCCCCGGCCCCCGACCGGGCCGTCCACCAGTGGGAGGACGTCGACTCGCCCACCCAGTGGTGGCGCTTCGAGCGCCGGGACTGAGGGCCGCGGGCCGGTGCTGCCCGGCTCGGTGCTGCCCGGCTCGGTGCTGCCCGGGCCGGAGTGCCGCCGGGCCGGGCCGCCGCCGGTGCCGCGTGCCGTGCCCGCCGGGGCTCAGCCCGACAGGTTGGCGTGCAGCGCGGTCAGCTCCTCGTCGGTCACGCCGTGGGCCCGCAGGTAGTCGGGGACGGAGCCGTGCCGGCCGGTGATCCAGGAGAGGGCGGAGTCGAGCAGCGCGGCGCTGATCGGGCGCGAGGTGCGTTCGGCGCCGGTCTCGTCGACGTACGGCTGGGGGCCCTGGTCGAGGCCGAGTCCGACGTTGGAGCGCAGGTAGTCGGTGGTGATCTCCTCCTCGGAGGCGCCGAGCAGCGACTGCAGGACGGCGATGGTCAGCCCGGTGCGGTCCTTGCCGACGGCGCAGTGGACGACGGCGGGCAGCGTGCCGGGGGCGGCCAGGTGGCGGACCACGGCGACGAGCGAGGGGCCGGCCGTCCCGGCCATGAAGGGGTAGAGCGAGGCCTGGTCCTCCGGCCAGGGCTGGTCGACGTCCTCGCGGTTGGCGGGCAGGGTCGGCAGGTTGAGGGTCTCGTGGTCGAGCCCGTGCCGCAGGTCCGGCCAGACCTCCAGCTCGAACGGGCTGCGCAGGTCGAGGACGGTGCGCAGACCGAGGGCCTTGAGGCGCCGCGCGCCCTCCTCGGTGAGGTCGTGGAAGGAGCCGGAGCGGTAGAGCACGCCCCGGCGGAGGGCGCCGATCCCGCCCGCGTCACGGAAGTTGCGCACACCGGGGATGTCGATGAAGGCGTCGGTCATGGCATCACCGTACGGGCGGCGGGCGGGTCGGCGGAAGGAAACCGGAGGGGGCCTTTCGGCGTCCGCCGGGGACGCCGCAGCGGTCACCGGCCGCCGGAGACCTCCAGGAACGCGCCGGTGGTGTACGAGGCGGCCGGGGAGAGCAGGAAGAGGACGGCCTCGGCGACCTCCTCCGCCCGCCCGCCGCGCCGCATCGGGAGTCCGGGGGCGACCCGGTCGACCCGGCCGGGCTCGCCGCCGAGGGCGTGGATGTCGGTGTGGATGAGCCCGGGGCGGACGGCGTTGACCCGGATGCCCTCGGCGGCCACCTCCAGGGCGAGGCCGCGGGTCATCGAGTCGACGGCGCCCTTGGCGGCCGCGTAGTCGACGTACTCGTTGGGCGAGCCCAGCCGGGAGGCGGCCGAGGAGACGTTGACGATGGCGCCGCCGCGGCCGCCGTGCCGGGTGGACATCCGGCGGACGGCCTGGGCGGAGCACAGGAACGGGCCGGTGATGTTGGCGGCCCAGATGCGGTTCAGCCGGTCCTCGTCGATGTCCTCCAGCCGGGACTGCCGCTCCAGGGTGCCCGCGTTGTTCACCAGGCCGGTGAGCGGGCCGAGTTCGGCGTCCACGGTGGCGAACAGCCGCTCCACCTCGGCGGTCCGGCTGACGTCGGCCCGGACGGCGATCGCGGTGCCGCCCGCGGCCCGGACGGAGTCCACCACGGCGGCCGCCGAGGCCTCGTCCGCACGGTAGTTGACGCAGACCCGGTAGCCGCGCCGGGCGGCCAGCAGGGCGGTGGCGGCACCGATGCCGCGACCGGCGCCGGTGATGATCAGGACGTCGTCGGAGGTGGTGGTCGACATGGTCGGTACGCTACCCGCCGGTCCCTCCGGGCGGGCCCCGGACCGGAATTCGCTCGCCCGGCGCGCCCCGACCGGGGAGGATGCGGTACCGGTCGCGGCGAGGGCGCAGCTCCGCCCCGGCCGGCCCCGGCCCGGACCAGAGGAGACCGCCGATGTCCGCCGCACCCGCCGCCCCCGGCCCGGTCCTGCTGTCCGGCGTCGTGGGCTCCACCGCGTACGGCTTCGCGCACGCCGGCTCGGACGTCGACCGGCTCGGGCTGTTCGCCGTGCCCACCGAGGAGTTGCACGGCCTGCACCGCCCGGCGGAGTCGCAGGTGACCACCGGGCCCGACGTCACCCTGCACGAGGCCGCCAAGTGGTGCCGGCTGGCCCTGTCCTGCAACCCGACCGCCTCCGAGCTCGTCTGGCTGCCGGAGGAGCTGTACGAGGTGCGCACGCCGCTCGGTGCGGAACTGGTCGAGATCCGCTCGAGCTTCCTCAGCGCTCCGGCCGTGCGGAAGGCCTATCTCGGTTACGCGGACCAGCAGTTCCGCAAGCTGCTGACCCGCGACGGCACCGATCCGGAGGCCCGCCGCCGGGCCGCCAAGCACGCCCGGCACCTCGTCCGGCTGGTCGGCCAGGCCGTCCTCCTGCACGAGACCGGCCACAACGCCGTCCGCCTCACCGATCCCGAGCACGTCCGTGACCTCGGCGAACGCATCGCGGAGCGGCCCGCCGTCGCCGAGTCCTTGATCGCGGACGCCGCCGACCGCCTCGCCCGCCCCGGCGTCCTGCCCGCCGCGCCCGACCCGCGCCCGGCCGAATCCTGGCTCCGCCGGGTGCGCGCCGCCCACTACACCGCGCCCCCGGAAGGGCCCCGCGGACCCGGCGCGCCCGCGCAATCCACTGGCGGAGCCCTGGGCCCCACCGGGTAGGATCACGGTGGCCCTTCCCAGCCGGGACCAGGGCCGCGGGCCACTAGCTCAATTGGCAGAGCTGCGGACTTTTAATCCGTAGGTTCAGGGTTCGAGCCCCTGGTGGCCCACACGTGAGCGAACCGTCTCCGACCTGCGGTGCAGCGCCCCGGCCGAGCCACTCGGCCGGGGCGCTGCCGTTCGCGCGCCACGGGGCTCGCGCTGACGCTCCGTCAGCGGACCGGTGCGGTGGTGCCGCGGGTGCGCGGCGCCCGAACCGGGCGTCCGGATGCGATCCGGACCGGCCGCGCCCCGGAATCCGGGCTGCCGTACGCGGACCCGTGCCGCGCTCGGACCCGCGCCCCGGAGTCCCGCACGCCGCCCGCCACCTCCGCGCGCACCCGGCCCGGGCCCGCCGCACCCCTCCCGCGGCCCGCCGCCCCGCGCCGCCCGGCCCCCGCCCCGCCCCCGCCCCGCCCCCGCCCGTGACCGGGCCGCGACCGGCCGGTGACGCACGGCAGCGGGCGAGGGCGGGCAACGGATCCGGGGGGTGGTCCGGCGCCATGGCCGGGGGTGGGGTAGGTCACGTCGGAATCGGGCGTTTTCGACGGTTCTGTCCGGCACTTGTACGCCGGATCCCGGGGCTGGTGGTGGCCCGGAGGTCGGTGATCACGTCGGGCCTAAATATGATCGGAAGCCACGTTCGTCGGTTTGTACCTACGTTCGTATGTGCAACCTGGGAGCGGTCCCGACCGTCTCTCTGTGTGCGGTGCGCCAGATCGTCCGGGGCGTCGCTTCCGTCGGTGAAAGGTACGCGCATGTCAGGTCAGTGGGGCGAGGGCCCGGCCCGGGGCGAGGACGCGCCCGGCGCGCTCACCACGGAGAGCGGCGGCGCCGTGCCACAGCCCCGCACCGGTGGCCGGGCGGAGGCCCGACGGGCCGCTCAGGGCAAGGGCGGCGGCCGCGGCGGCAAGGACGGCGGGAAGGACGGCGGCAAGGGCGGCAAGCCGGACGGACCGGCCGGCGGCGGACGGGCGGCGGCGCGCAAGAGCAGCAAGCCCAAGAAGAACGTGAAGAAGATCGTCGCCTGGTCGGCGGCCGGCGTGCTGGTGCTGATCGCGGGCGCCGGCGGCGCGATCTACTTCAAGCTGAACGCCAACATCAAGTCCTTCGACGCCGACGCCATCGCCACCGACCGCCCCCCGGAGGCGCAGGCCGACGCGGACGGCAACAAGCCGGTCAACGTGCTGCTGATCGGCTCGGACAGCCGCGGCAAGAACAACGCGGACCTCGGCGGCGGCGAGGACGGCGGCGCCCGCTCGGACACCACGATCCTGCTGCACGTCTACGCCGACCACAAGCACGCCGTGGGCATCTCGATCCCCCGCAACGCGATGGTCCAGATACCGCCCTGCAAGCTGCCCAACGGCAAGTGGACCAAGGGCGGCAACGACCTCTTCAACGCCGCCTTCTCCACCGGCGGCAGCGACGACGGCAACCCGGCCTGCACCCAGAACACCGTGGAGAAGCTCACCGGCATCCGGGTCGACCACACCATGGTGGTCGACTTCAACGGCTTCTCCGCGATGACCTCGGCCGTCAACGGCGTCGACGTCTGCCTGCCGAAGGCGATCTACGAGGGCGACATCAACCCGAACCTGAAGAAGAAGGGCGACCTCGTCCTCCCGGCGGGCAAGCAGACCGTCCAGGGCCAGAAGGCGCTCGACTACGTGCGTCTGCGGCACGGCATCGGCGACGGCTCCGACATCGGCCGGATGAAGCGCCAGCAGGCCTTCCTCAGCTCGCTGGCCAGCAAGATGAAGAAGGAGGGGCTGAGCCCCACCACCCTGCTGCCGCTCGCCGACGCCGCGACCAAGTCGCTGACCGTCGACCCGGGCCTGTCCTCCGCGGACAAGCTGCTCTCGTTCGGCCTGTCGCTGAAGAACATCGACATGCACGACCTCAAGTTCGTGACGGCGCCGTGGCGTTACCGCACCCAGGACGCCAACATCGACCTCGTCCAGCCGGACGCCGGCAAGCTCTGGGCCACCCTCAAGGCCGACCAGACCATCGACGGCCAGAACGCCACCGGCCAGCAGCCGGACGCCGCGGCCAGCCCCTCCGCCGGAGCCTCGGCGCCGGCGGCCGCGCCCACCAGCGCCCCGGTGCCCGCCGACGCCGGCAACTCCACGGTCAAGGTGGCGGTCTACAACGGGACGATCGTCAACGGCCTGGCCGGCAAGGCGACCGACCAGCTGAAGGCGGCCAAGTTCACGGCCACCACGGCCGGCCAGGCGGCGAGCACCAAGTACAAGACCACCATGATCGAGTACGGCTCCGGGCAGAAGGCGAACGCCGACAAGGTCGCCGCGCTCTTCCCGGGCGCCAGCGTCGAGGCCGGCAACTCGGCGGGCGTGACGGTGATCGTCGGCAAGGACTTCGCCGCGGCCAACGGCGCGGGCTCCGCCACCGGTGCGGCCGGCGCGTCGGCGAGCGGCACCGCCGCGGGCACCCCGGCGACCCCGGCGCCGCTGCCCACCACCGTCACCAACGACGCCCGCTCGGCGGACGACGACATCTGCGCGAACACCACCTACGGCAGCGGCGGCTGAGGCCCGCCCCACCGCGACGCACCGGAACGACCCCCGGGCCGGCGCCCTCCGGGGCGCGTCGGCCCGGGGGTCGTGCCATGGTGGCCGGAGGAGGGGCGGGGGGAGCCGCGCAGCCCAGCGAAAGGCGGACCCGATGCCCGAGATCGCCCTGCAGTTCGACATCGCCGCGCCCCGGGCCGTCGTCCTCGCCGCGCTGAACACGCACGACGGGCTGACCAGCTGGTGGACCACGGCGGTGGACCGGGAGGGCGACGTCCTGCTGTTCGACTTCCCGGGGGTGCCCGAGCCGTTCCGGCTGCGCCGCGAGCGGGCCGACCTCGACCGGGTGGTGTGGGCCAACGCGGGCGCCTTCCCGCCGCACTGGGCCGGCACCTGGATCAGCTGGGACCTCGCCGACCAGCCCGACGCGCCCGACCGCACCCGCCTGCTGTTCCGGCACGGCGGCTGGCAGCCGGGCAGCGAGGAGGGCGTCCCGATGGTCGCCGGCACCTGGGCCGAACTGCTGGTCCGGCTCAAGGACTACGCGCAGAGCGGCAAGGTGCAGCCGTACTTCGTCACGGCGTCCCGGCACGACGCCGGGTGACCGCCCGGTGGTCGCTCCGTGCCCGGTCGCCCAGCAGGGCGCCGTCCGGTGGCGGGATCGCGGTGGCGGGCCGATGGTGGCCGTGTACGGCCGTTCGCGCGGACGGTCGGCACCGGACGGCAGACGGCCGCCCGCCCCGACGACCGCCCGCCCCGACGACCGCCCGCCCCGACGACCGCCCGCCCCGACGACCGCCCGCCCCGACGACCACCGCGCCGGCGACCACTGCCTCCGGGAGGCCCAGCAATGCCCGTAGTCACCGCTCCGTACAAGCCCGGCACCCCGTGCTGGATCGATCTGATGGCGAGCGACCAGCAGGCCGCGCTCGACTTCTACCGCGACCTGTTCGGCTGGCAGGGCGAGGTCGGCCCGGCCGAGTTCGGCGGCTACTCCGTGTGCTCGCTCAACGGCAAGCCGGTCGCCGGGATCATGGCGCAGTCCGCGCCCGAGGGCCAGCCGCTGCCGCCGGTCGGCTGGACCACCTACCTGGCCTCGGACGACGCCGACGCGAGCAGCCGGTCGATCTCCGAGCACGGCGGCACGATCCTCTACCCGGTGATGGACGTCGGCACCGTCGGCCGGATGCTGGTCGCCGCCGACCCGACCGGCGCGGTGTTCGGCGTCTGGCAGAAGGTCGACTTCATCGGCGCGGGCGTGGTCAACGAGCCGGGAGCGCTGGTCTGGAACGAGCTCAACACCACGGACACCGGCCTGGCCGGAGCCTTCTACCACCAGGCGCTCGGGCTGCGCCCGGCGACCATCCAGGGCATGGAGGGCTACTACTCGCTGAACGTCGGCGACCGCACGGTGGGCGGCATGCAGCCGGTCGCCGGGTACCTGGCGACGGGCACGCCCTCGCACTGGATGGCGTACTTCTCGGTGGACGACGTGGACTCGACCGTCGACGCCCTGGTCAAGGCCGGCGGCGCGGTGATCCAGCCGCCGTTCGACATGCAGTCGGGCCGGATGGCCGTGGTCTCGGACCCGCAGGGCGCGGTCTTCGCGGTGACGGCGGCCGCCGAGGCGCAGATGCCCGACTCGCCCTGATCCGGCCGACGCCGCCCGCACCCGATGCCCGCACCCGATGCCGGCCCCCGACCCCGGTGCCCGTCCCGGCCCCCGCCCCGGTCCTGACCCCGGCCCCCGCCCCGGTCCTGACCCCGGCCCCGGCCCGGTCCCGGGCCGGGCGCGGCCGGGCGGGCCGGAAGCCGCCCTTCCGCGACGCGCCGCCGGGAAATGGGCGGCTTCCCCGTGTTCGCGGGTAAGACTGCACCCATGCTGGGGCTACCGGACGACATCCGCGCATTCCTCTTCGACCTCGACGGGGTCCTCACCCGGACCGCCGAGGTGCACGCGGCGGCCTGGAAGGACACCTTCGACACCTTCCTGCGTGCCGAAGCGGCGCGCACCGGCGGGCAGTTCGTCCCCTTCGACGCCGTCACCGACTACGACGCCTACGTGGACGGCCGCCCGCGCCTCGACGGCACCCGGACGTTCCTGCGCAGCCGGGGCGTCGACCTGCCCGAGGGGACCGACGCCGACCCGCCCAACGCCCGTACCGTGCAAGGGATCAGCCTCGCCAAGAACGACACCGTGCTGCGGATGATCCGCGAGCAGGGCGTCCGGCCCTACGAGGGCTCGGTCGCCTACGTGCGCCGGCTGCAGGCGCTCGGCCTGCCCAGCGCGGTGGTGTCCTCCAGCGCCAACTGCCACGACGTGCTGCGGGCGGCGGGCATCGAGGAGCTGTTCGACCTGATCGTGGACGGCGTCGTCGCCAAGCGCGAGGGCCTGCCCGGCAAACCCGCGCCCGACACCTACCTCTACGCCGCCCGCACGCTCGGCGTCGAGCCCGCGCACGCTGCCGTGTTCGAGGACGCGCTGGCCGGGGTGGCCTCCGGCCGGGCCGGCGGCTTCGGCGCGGTGGTCGGGGTGAACCGCACCGGCCAGGCCGCCGAGCTGCGCCGGGACGGTGCGAGCGTGGTCGTCGACGACCTCGCCGAGCTGCTCGCGGCGGAGGAGGACGCATGACCGGCCTGGACAACTTCGCCGTCGACCCCTGGCAGATCGTCGAACAGGGGCTGGACCTGACCTCGATGGCCCGCGCCGAGTCCCTGTTCGCGCTCTCCAACGGCCACATCGGCCTGCGCGCCAACCTCGACGAGGGCGAGCCGCACGGCCTGCCCGGCACCTACCTCAACGGCGTCTTCGAGCTGCGCCCGCTGCCGTACGGCGAGGGCGGCTACGGCTACCCGGAGTCCAGCCAGAGCGTCATCAACGTGACCAACGGCAAGATCATCCGGCTGCTGGTCGACGACGAGCCCTTCGACCTGCGCTACGGCGAACTGGTCAGCCACCGGCGCTGGCTGGACTTCCGCGAGGGCCTGCTGAACCGGGAGGCCGAGTGGACCTCCCCGGCCGGCCGGACGATCCGGGTGCGCTCCACCCGGCTGGTCTCGCTGACCCAGCGGGCCGTCGCCGCCGTCGAGTACAGCGTCGAGGCGGTCGACGAGCCGGTGCGGATCGTGCTGCAGTCCGAGCTGGTCGCCAACGAGCAGCTGCCCGGCGGCCCCGAGGGGGACCCGCGGGCCGCGGCCGTCCTGGAGGCGCCGCTGCAGTCCGAGGCGCACCACGCCGCGGACGGCAAGGCCGTCCTGGTGCACCGCACCCGCTACAGCGGCATCCGGGTCGCCGCCGGGATGGACCACCTCATCGAGGGGCCCGAGCGGCTCGACACCGTCGCGGAGGCCACGCCGGACCAGTGCCGGGTCAGCGTCACCACCGTGCTCGCGCCCGGGCAGCGGCTGCGGCTGGTCAAGTTCATGTCCTACGGGTGGTCGGCCACCCGCTCGCTGCCCGCCGTCCGGGACCAGGTGGAGGCCGCGCTGACCGCCGCCCGGTACACCGGCTGGGACGGCCTGGTCGCCGAACAGGCCGACTACCTGCGGGAGTTCTGGGAGAACAGCGACGTCGAGATCGAGGGCGACGTCGAACTCCAGCAGGCCGTCCGGTTCGCCGTCTTCCACGTCCTGCAGGCCGGCGCCCGCAGCGAGGAGCGGGCCATCCCGGCCAAGGGGCTGACCGGCCCCGGCTACGACGGCCACAGCTTCTGGGACACCGAGACCTTCGTCCTGCCGGTGCTCACCTACTGCCTGCCCGGCGCTGTCAACCAGGCGCTGCGCTGGCGGCACACCACCCTCCCGCTGGCCCGCGAACGGGCCGCCCAACTCGGCCTGGCCGGAGCGGTGTTCCCCTGGCGGACGATCCGCGGCGAGGAGTGCTCCGGGTACTGGCCGGCCGGCACCGCCGCGTTCCACATCGGCGCCGACATCGCGGCCGCCGTCGCCCGCTACGTCCGGGCCACCGCGGACGCCGAGTTCGAGCGCGAGTACGGGCTCGAACTCCTCGTCGAGACCGCCCGGATGTGGCGCTCGCTCGGCCACCACGACGTCGCCGGCAGGTTCCGCATCGAGGGCGTCACCGGCCCCGACGAGTACAGCGCCGTCGCCGACAACAACGTGTTCACCAACCTGATGGCGCAGTCGAACCTGCGCGCCGCCGCCGAGGCCGCCGTCCGCCACCCGCGCGAGGCCGCCGACCTCGGCGTCGACACCGAGGAGACCGCCGCCTGGCGGGACGCCGCCGCCGCGATGTACGTCCCGTACGACGAGGACCTCGGCGTCCACCCCCAGGCCGACGGCTTCACCCACCACCAGGTCTGGGACTTCGAGCACACCCCGCCCGAGAAGTACCCGCTGCTGCTGCACTTCCCCTACTTCGACCTGTACCGCAAGCAGGTGGTCAAGCAGGCCGACCTGGTGCTCGCCATGCAGGTCAGGGGCGACGCCTTCACCGACGAGCAGAAGGCCCGCAACTTCGCCTACTACGAGCGCCTGACCGTCCGTGACTCCTCGCTCTCCGCGTGCACCCAGGCGGTGATCGCCGCCGAGGTCGGCCAGCTCGACCTCGCCTACGACTACACCGCCGAAGCCGCCCTGATGGACCTGCACGACCTGGGCGGCAACACCCGCGACGGCCTGCACATGGCCTCCCTCGCCGGGGCCTGCGTCGCGCTGGTGGCCGGCTTCGGCGGGCTGCGCGACCACGGGGAGGCGCTGTCCTTCCGGCCCCGGCTGCCGGCCGGACTGATGCGCCTCGGCTTCTCGCTGCTGGTCCGCGGGCAGCTGCTCGGCGTCCGGATCACCCACGAGGGGACGACGTACACGCTGCGCCGCGGCGAGGTGCTCCACCTGCGCCACGACGGCGAGCTGGTGCAGGTGAAGGCGGGGGAGCCGGTGACCCTGCCGACCACCGTGCCGCCGGCCCAGGAGCGGTGCGCGCAGCCGCCCGGCCGGGAGCCGGCCCGGCGCCAGGCGCAGGCGGGCGTGGCCGCCGGCAAGGTCGGGCAGTCGCCGGACCACCTGGCGGCGGAGTAGCCGGATCGCCCCCCCGCCCCGCCCCCGCGGCGGCCTCACCTGTTCGGCCCGCCCCGGGTGCGGGCCGGGCCCGGCCGCCGGAGGGTGCAGGTGTCCTGTGGCAGCCGGCGGCCGCCGGCACCCGAGCGGGCGGCGGGCGGCGGGCGGCGGTAACGGCGGGAAGGAGAGCACCCGTGGCGAGCGTGGCCGAACAGATGGTGGAGGTGCTCCGGCAGGCCGGGGTGGAGCGGGTCTACGGGGTGGTCGGGGACAGCCTCAACCCGGTCGTGGACGCGATCCGGCGGGCCGAGGGCATCAGCTGGGTGCACGTGCGCAACGAGGAGGCCGGCGCGTTCGCGGCCGCCGCGGAGGCGGAGCTGAGCGGCCGGCTGGCCGTCTGCGCCGGTTCCTGCGGGCCCGGCAACACCCACCTCGTCCAGGGCCTCTACGACGCCCAGCGCAGCGGACTGCCGGTGCTGGCGCTGGCCTCGCACATCCCGTCCGGCCAGATCGGCACCGGGTTCTTCCAGGAGACCCACCCCGAGCGGGTGTTCACCGACTGCAGCAACTGGTGCGAGATGGTCTCCACCCCCGCCCAGCTGCCCCGGCTGCTGCGGATCGCCGTCCAGCACGCGCTCGGCTCGCACGGCGTCTCGGTGCTGGCCTTCCCCGGGGACGTCGCCGCGCTGCCCGCGGCCGGGCCCACCGGCAGCAGTCACTTCCTCACCGAGCAGGCCGTGGCCGCGCCGCCGTGGTCGCAGGTGCAGGAGCTGGCCCGGCTGCTCAACGCGGCCCGCAAGGTCGCGCTGTTCTGCGGTGCGGGGGTCCGCGGGGCGCACGCGGAGGTGATGGAGCTCGCGCAGGCCCTGAACGCACCGGTGGGGCACTCGCTGCGGGGCAAGGAGTGGATCCAGTTCGACAACCCCTACGACGTCGGGATGAGCGGGCTGCTCGGCTACGGCGCCTGCCACGAGGCCCTGCACTCCGCCGACCTGGTCCTGCTGCTCGGCACCGACTTCCCGTACGACTCCTTCCTGCCGCAGGTGCACACCGTCCAGGTCGACCACGACGCCACCCGGCTGGGCCGCCGCAGCGCCCTGGAGCTGGCCGTCCACGGGGACGTCGCGGCCACCCTGCGGGCCGTCCTGCCGCTGCTGGAGGCCTCGCCCGACCGGTCCTTCCTCGACGGGATGCTGCGCAGGCACTGCCGGGCGCTGGAGGACGTGGTCGGCGCGTACACCCGGGACATCGAGGAGCACCTGCCGATCCACCCGGAGTACGTCGCCTCGGTGCTCGACGACGTGGCCGCCGCCGACGCGGTGTTCACCGTGGACACGGGCATGAACAACGTCTGGGCCGCCCGCTACCTGCAGCCCAACGGGCGCCGCCGGGTGATCGGCTCCTTCCTGCACGGTTCGATGGCCAACGCCCTGCCGCACGCGATCGGCGCCCAACTCGCCTGCCCCGGGCGGCAGGTCATCGCGATGGCGGGTGACGGCGGGATCGGCATGCTGCTCGGCGAGCTGCTCACGGTCGCCAAGCACCGGCTGCCGGTGAAGACCGTCGTCTTCAACAACGGAGCGCTCGGCATGATCAAGCTGGAGATGCTGGTCTCCGGCTACCCGGAGTCGGAGATCGACAACGGGGACGTGGACTACGCGGGCATCGCCCGGGCGATGGGCGTCCCGGCGAAACGGGTGACCGAACCGGGCCGGGTCCGCGAGGTGCTGGCCGAGGCGCTGGAACGGCCCGGGCCCGCGCTCGTCGACGTGGTCACCGACCCCAACGCGCTGTCGATCCCGCCGCACATCACCGCGGCCCAGCTGAAGGGTTTCGCGCTGGCCGCCGGGCGGACGGTGCTCTCCGGCGGGGTCGGTCGCATGATCGACCTGGCCCGCAGCAACCTGCGCAACATCCCGCGGCCGTGAGGCCGGTCCGGCCCGCGGCCCGACGCCGGAGCCCTCAGGCGATTTGCCCCTGAGGCAAAATTCTTGCCCGAGCGGTACGGCGGGTGTCCACTGGTCACATGACCACCAGCCCGACCGGGGCCCCCGCCCCGGGAGACCAGCTCGACGACCAGGAGGTGGCCGGCCTCGCCGCCCGCCTCCGGGAACACCGGCTCAGCAGCCGCCTGACGCTCGAAGTGGCCTCCGCGCGGGTCGGGCTCTCCCCAGCCTATCTGTCCCGGCTGGAGACCGGCCGCCGCCAGCCGTCCCTCCCCGTCCTGCTCGGCCTCGCCCGCGCCTACGGCACCTCCGTCTCGGGCCTCCTCGGCGAGACCATGGCCGAACCCGACCCGGTGGTCCGCGGCGGCGCCATCGACCCCGGCCGGGCCGGCGGCTGGGGCTACCGCCGCGCCGGCGCCCCCGGCCGCGCCATGCAGGCGCTGCGGGTGCACGTGCCGCCCGGCGTGCAGGACGCGGTGGTCCGGGTCCACCCCGGCGAGGAGTGGCTGTACGTCCTCCAGGGGCGGCTCAGGCTCACCCTCGGCGACCGCGTCCACCGGCTCGACGTCGGCGACTCCGCCCACTTCGACTCGCTCACCCCGCACTGCATCGCCGCCGACGCGCCGGCCGGCGTCGAACTGCTCTTCGTCCACACCCTGCTGCAGAGCCCCGGCGGCGAACTCTGCCTCGGCGGCGGCCCCGCAGCCACCCACTGACCCACCGTCAGGAACCGGAGGAGATCCCCATGGCCGATCCCACCAGCACCGCCGCCAAGCCGACCGCCGCGGCGGACACCGCGGCCGGCCCGAAGACGATGGACGCCGGGAAGTGGGCCAACAAGCGGGTCTACCTCCGCCTGGTGATCTACACCGCGGGCATCCACGTCTTCGCCGGCTTCATCATGCTGCTGTTCGAGCTCGGCAGCCGCAACAAGTGACCCGCCCCGGGCCGTCGGTGACCTCCGGCGGCCCGCCGCACCGCCCGTCCGGCGGCCCGGCGCACCGCCCGTCCGGCGGCCCGGCGCACCGCCCGTCCGGCGGCCCGGCGCACCGCCCGTCCGGCGGCACCGGCCCGGCTCGGCCGGGCTCACCGCTCGCGCAGCAGCTCGCAGAGCGCGGCCAGCGCCGCCGGGTAGGCGTGCTCGGGCGGGGCCGCGTAGCCGATCACCAGGGCCGGCGCGGCGCCCTCGCCGACGGCCCGGTCGGCGAGGTGCCAGGACAGCGTCCCCAGGGCCAGCCCGGCGGCCTCGGCCCGGGCCCGCAGCTCCGCCTCGGACGGCGAACCCGGCGGCAGCTCCAGGACGGCGTGCAGTCCGGCGGCGATGCCGGTGACCCGCACCCGCGGGGCGTGCTCCGCCAGGGCGGCGACCAGCTGGTCCCGCCGCCGCCGGTAGTGCAGCCGGCAGCGCCGCACGTGCCGGTCGTACGTCCCGGAGGTGATCAGCTCGGCGAGGGTCAGCTGGTCGAGCACCGGGGACATCGTGTCGGCCAGCGCCTTCAGCCGGGCCACCGGTTCGACCAGCGCGTCCGGCAGGGCGAGCCAGGCCAGCCGCAGGCCCGGCGCGAGGCTCTTGGCGGCCGTGCCCGCGTACACCACCCGCTCCGGGTCGAGCGCCTGCATCGCGCCGACCGGCTGCCGGTCGTAGCGGAACTCGCCGTCGTAGTCGTCCTCGACGACGTACCGGTCCCGCTCGCGCGCCCAGCGGACGGCGGCGGCCCGGCGGTCGGCGGCCAGCGCCGAGCCGGTCGGGTACTGGTGCGCGGGGGTGAGCAGCACGGCGCCGCACCGGGAGTCGAGCCCGTCGAGCCGTTCGACCCGGGCGCCCGCCCCGTCCAGCGGCAGTGCGACGGTGCTCAGCCCGGCGGCCCGTAGGACGGCGTGCTGCGGGGGCAGGCCGTACCCCTCGACCGCGATGCCGCGGGCGCCGTGCTCCCGCAGGGCCGCGCCGAGCAGGCCCAGGCCCTGGGTGACGCCCGTGCAGATCAGCAGGTGGTCGGGGTCGGTGCGGACCCCGCGGACCCGGGCCAGGTAGTCGCAGAGTGCCTGCCGCAGCTCGATCCGGCCGAGCGGCCCGCCGTAGCCGAAGGCGTCGTGCGGTGCGGTGGCCAGGGCCCGGCGGGCCGCGGCGAGCCAGGCGGTGCGGGGGAACAGCGAGAGGTCGGGCCGGCCCGCCGACAGGTCGTGCCGGACGCTCCGGCCCCGCGCCGACGGCCGGGTGCTCCGCCGCCCGGGGCGCGGTGCGGCGCGCCGGGCGACGGTGGTGCCGGACCCCTGCCGGGACGTGAGCCAGCCCTCCGCGGTGAGCTGTCCGTACGCCTCGACGACGGTGTTCCGGGCGATCCCGAGGTCCTCGCCGAGGGCCCGCGAGGACGGCAGCCGGGTGCCCGGTCCGAGGCGCCCGTCCTGGACGGCCTCGCGCAGGGCGTCCTCCAGGGCGACCCGCAACCCGGCACCGGCGGCCCGCCGCTCGGTGAGGTCCAGGTGCAGGTCGCCGCCGAAGGAGGTCCAGGAGCTGCTCATGGGGGCCGTTCTGTCCGGGGCGGTCGCGGTCCGTCCCGATTATCGCGCGGCGGCCCCGCGGCCCGGGGTCAGCTCCAGGTGGCGCCGGCCGGCTCCTCGATGGTGGTGTTGATGCGGTTGAAGAAGTTGGTCAGCGCGATCATCAGGATGATCGCGGAGAGCTGCTCCTCGTCGAAGTGGTCGGCGGCGGCGTCCCAGACGTCCTGCGGGACGGCCCGGCCCGAGCGGTCGGCGATCCGGGTGGCCGACTCGGTGAGTTCGAGGGCGGCGCGCTCCTCGTCGGAGAAGAACGGCGCCTCCCGCCACGCGGCGACCGCGTGCAGCCGCTCGTCGGTCTCGCCGTGCTGCTTGGCGCCGGTGACGCCGGCGAACACGCAGGCGCTGCAGCCGTTGATCTGACTGGCCCGCAGGTGCACCAGCTCCAGCACCTTCGGGGAGACGCCCCCCTGGTACATCGCCTTGTAGATGGTCTGGATGCCGGTCATGGCCTCGGGCAGTACCATGGCGGGGTTCTTCATCCGAGCGGTGGTCATCGTCTGCTCCTCGTGGTCGGTTAGCGTCCGTCACAGGACCGACGGATCCCGACGCGAGGATGTGACAGATGGGCGAGGAAATTCTTCTGGCCGAGCGGTTCGAGGCGGAGCGGCCTCAACTCCGCTCCGTGGCCTACCGGATGCTGGGGTCGGTGGCCGAGGCGGAGGACGCCGTGCAGGAGGCCTGGCTGAAGATGAGCCGCACCGACGTGACGGGGGTGCGCAACCTCGGCGCCTGGCTCACCACCGTCGTCGGCCGGGTCTGTCTGGACCAGTTGCGCTCGCGCACCTCCCGCCGCGAGGACCCGCTGCCCGAGCAGGACGGACAGGTCCGGCTGCCGGACCCGGTGGTCAGCGGGCTGTCCACGCTGGACCCGGTGAACGAGATCCTGGTGGCGGACTCGGTCGGCATAGCGCTGATGGTCGTGCTGGAGACGCTCGCCCCGGCCGAGCGGCTGGCCTTCGTCCTGCACGACATGTTCGACGTGCCCTTCGACGAGATCGCGCCGGTCCTCGGCCGGACCGGCGCCTCCACCCGGCAGCTGGCCAGCCGCGCCCGCCGCCGCGTCCAGGGCGCCACTCCGGCCGCCGACGCCGACACGGCGCGCAAGCGCGAGGTGGTGGACGCCTTCCTGACCGCCTCCCGCGGCGGGGACTTCGAGGCGCTGCTCGCGGTGCTCGACCCGGAGGTGGTGGCCCGCTCCGACGGCGGCACGCTGGTGCCGAGCGTGCTGCGCCGCGGTGCGGCCGAGGTCGCCGCCCAGGCGATCACCTTCGCCCGCTTCGCGGCCGACGGCCGTCCGGTCCTGGTCAACGGCTCGCCCGGGGTGGTCTCCTTCGCCGGGGGCCGGGCGCTGTCGGTCATGTCGTTCACCATCCACGACGGCCGGATCACCGCGCTGGACATCCTCACCGACCCGACCCGGCTGGCCGCCCTCGGCCTCACCGGCTGACGGCCGGGCCGTCCGTCCCCGGCGCGACCGACACACTCCGATCGGAGCACTGTCCCCGCCGGGGCCGGACCCCGGGCCCAGACTCTGCCGCATGAACGAGAACGCTGCCGCATGAACGGGAACTGGGACGTCCGGGAGGCCGGTCCGGCCGACGCCCGGCACCGGGTGGTGCTGATCCCCGGCGGGATGTGCTCCGCGGTCTGGTATGAGGACGTGCTGGCCGACCCGTCGCTCGCCGCGGCCGGGATCCGGCTGACGGCCGTCACCCAGCCCGGCTTCGGGGGGACGGCCGCACCCGCGGACGTGTCGATGGACAACTACGCCCGGCTGATGGCCGGTTTCGCCGCCGAGCGCGGCTGCGACGTGCTGGTGGGCCACAGCCTGGGGGCCAACGTCGCCCTGGAGGCGGCCGCGGCCGGCCTGTTCGCCGGGCCGCTGGTGCTGCTCTCGCCGACCTTCTCCCGGCGGGACGAGGCGAGGTTCCTGGCCGTCATGGACCAGGTGGGGCACGTGCCCGGGCTCGGTGCGGCGGCCTGGGCCGCCCTGGTCAGGACACTGCCCCGGACGATGCGCGGCAGCCTGCCGCCGGACCGGGCCGACGCTCTGACGGCCGACCTCGGTCTGACCGAGGCGGGCTCCGCCCGGCGGATCGTCCGGGCCTACTACGAGTACCTGGACCGGCACGGCTCCCTCGTCGACCGGCTCTGCGGCACCGGCCTGCCGGCCTGGGTGGTCCGCGGCGACCACGACGAGATCGGCCTCCAGCCGGCCGAGCGCGCGGCCCTGGAGGCCTGCCCTCGGGTGACGACGGTGACCGTCCCGGACGCCGGCCACGCCGTGCTGGTCGAGCAGCCGGCCGCCGTCGCCGAGGTGGTGCTGGCCGCGGTCGCGAGCCTCTGACCCGGTCCGCCCCGGGCGGGCGGCGGGATCCGCCGGCCCCTGTCGCACCCACCCGCTACCGTGCCGCGCATGGCGAACTATGTACTCGTGGCCGGGGCGTGGCTCGGCGCGTGGGTGTGGGACGAGGTCGGCGCGGAGCTGCGGGCGGCGGGGCACGGGGTGCACCCGGTGACGCTGTCCGGGCTGGCGGAGCGGCGCGGGGAGCCGGCCGGGCAGCAGACGCACGTGGCGGACGTGGTGTCCGCGGTGGAGCGGCTCGACCTGCGGGACGTCGTGCTGGTCGGGCACAGCTACTCGGGCATCCCGGTGGGGCAGGCCGCGGAGCGGATCGGCGACCGGCTGACCGGGGTGGTCTTCGTGGACGCCAACGTGCCGGTGGACGGCGAGTCCTTCGCCGACCAGGGCGCGGAGCCGGCCGCGCTGGTGGCGGCGATCGCCGCGAACGGCGGGTTCTGGGCGCCGATGCCGGCGGCGGAGTTCGCCGAGCAGGGGCTGACGACGGAGCAGATCGACCGGATCGTCGCCGGCGCGACCCCGCACCCGGGCTCCTCGCTGACCGAACCGGCCGTGCTGGAGCGGCCGTTGGCCGCGCTGCCCGCCACCTACGTGAAGTGCCTGCTGGACTGGCCGGAGCCGCCGCCCGTGGTGGTGGAGCTGGTCGCGGGCGGCGGCTGGCGGCTGGTGGAGCTGGACACCGGGCACTGGCCGATGGTCTCGCAGCCGGTCGAACTCGCCCGCGTCCTGGCCCGGGTGTGAGCGCGGCCCGGGGCGAGCGGCTCAGAGGGACAGGTAGACCGCGCTGCCGACGCCGGCGACGAAGCAGTAGACGGCGAACGGCGTCAGGCTGCGGGTCTCGAAGTACTTGGTGAGGAAGCGCACCGAGACGTAACCGGCGACGAAGGCGGCGACGCTGCCGGCGACGACCGGGCCGAGGACGCCGGAGTTCTCCGGCTTGAACAGCTCGGGCACCTTCAGCACGGACGCGGCCAGGATGACGGGGGTGGCGAGCAGGAAGGAGAACCGGGCGGCGTCCTCGTGGTGCAGTCCGCGCAGGATGCCGGCGCTCATGGTGACGCCGGAGCGGCTGATGCCGGGGAAGAGCGCGAGGATCTGGGCGGCGCCGATCCAGGCGCCCTGGCCGTAGCCGAGCCGGGCCAGCCGGTGGTCGGAGGCGACCGCCGGGTCCAGCCCGGGCTCCTCGACGGGCGGGGCGGCGCGCCCGGCCCGCCGGCGGCCGGTGCCGCCGCGCTTGAGCCGCTCGGCGCCGAGCAGGACGAGCCCGTTGAGGGCGAGGAAGACCGCGGCCGGGACGGGCTTGCCGAGCGCGTGCCGCAGCGCCTTCTCCAGGGCGAGGCCGGCCACCCCGACCGGGATGGTGGAGACGATCAGCAGCCAGGCGAGCTTCTCGTCCCGGTCGGAGACCTTGCGGCGGCGGACCGAGCTGAGGAACCCGCTGATCACCCGGACCCAGTCCCTGCGGAAGAACACCACCAGGGCGAGCGCGGTGGCCAGGTGCAGTCCGACCAGCACGGCGAGGTAGGAGGAGCCCTCGGCGGTCATGTCGAGGTCCTGCTGGATCCTCCCGCCGATGAGGGCGGGCAGCAGGATGCTGTGGCCCAGGCTGGAGACCGGGAAGAGTTCCGTCACTCCCTGCAGCAGGCCGACGCCTATCGCTTCGGGGTAGGTCAGGGTGGACATCGCGCACCTTCGCTCGGGGGTCTGATCCGGGGGAGCCCCGCGAAGCTACTACGGGCATGTAGACGCCCGGCAGGGCCGCCGCCAGAAGTTCACCGAGCGGACGTCTGCGCGACACCGCGGGCCGGAGCGGGCGCTCGGGCGTTGCTCGGGTCGGGTGCTGCTCGGGCGCTGCTCGGGACGGGCGCCGTCGGGGACCGGCGCGCAGGGAGGGCGCTCAGGACCCGCCGTGCCGGTCCGGGCCGGGCGCCACCCGGCGCCACGCGCCGCCCCCGGCGGGCACCGGCGCGGGGGCGAAGTCGTAGCGCAGCCGGTCGGGCCCGAGGGCGAGCAGGGAGATCGAGGAGGATCCCCAGATCCGGCCGTCGCCGAAGTCCCGCCGCTGGATCAGCGCGGCGTCGTCGTCCAGCGGCAGCCCGTCGCCGGTGACGATCGGCAGCCACGCTCCCCAGGCCCGCTCGACGGGGCCGTCGCCGTGCGGCTCCGGTCGGGGCGCGGCCTCGAGGCGGGCCCGGAAGTGCTCGGCGCGGGCGGCCATCAGCGCGCGGATCCGCTCGGAGGCGGTCCGGTTCGCTGACAGGCCCTCCAGCCCGTCGTTGAGCACCACGCTGAGGCCGGGCGGCAGCTCGTGCTCCTCCAGCCGGCCGCCGCCCCAGCTGGTGACCCGGGCGCCGTCCGGCCGGGCGACGACGAGGTGGAAGGGGTCGTGGGGGGTGAGGTCGAGGTGGCCGATGCCGCCCTCCTGGACGGCGGTGAGGGCCAGCACGCCGCGGGAGCGCCGGGTGCCGGCCGGGGCGGCCGGGCCGAAGCCGTTCAACAGGCAGGCGGCGAAGCGCCGTTCGGGGTCGGCGGCCAGCCAGGTCCCGCCGGCCGCGAGGTCCAGACCGCCGAGCAGGCCGGGCCGGTCCGGCCAGTGGTGGTCCGGCGGCAGCCAGGCCCGCCCGAGGTACTCGTCCCGGACGGAGAGGAGCAGCACCGGCACCGCCGCCCCGGGCTCGATGCTGACGAACGCCGTGCACACGATCCTGGCCCCCTGACCTCGTCCTACCGGCGATCCTCGCACGCCTGTTCGCGTACCGGAACGCCGGAACCCCGCTCCGCCGCGGGCCGTCCGTGGCAGACTCGGCGGGGCCGGCGGGCGGGCCGAAGTGGCCCAAGGATCCGCAGCCCGAATGCACCAGGGAAACGGGCCACCGGCTCCCTAGGCTGGCTGTCATGACGACCACCGACACCCCGTCCGACGCCTACGTCCCGGCTCCCGCCCCGCGCCTCTCCCTGCCGACCCTGGCCCCCGAGTTCTACCGGGCCATGGCCGCCGTGGACCGCACCTCCCGGCAGGGTCTGGACCCGGTGCTCGCCGAGCTGGTCAAGGTGCACGCCTCGATGCTCAACGGCTGCGCCTTCTGCATCGACATGCACTCCACCGACGCCGTGAAGAACGGCGAGCGCGACCACCGCCTGCTCTCCCTCCCGGCCTGGCGCGAGACCCCCTGGTTCACCGCCCGGGAGCGCGCCGCGCTGGCCCTCACTGAGTCGGTCACCATGCTGGTCCCGGGCCACGTGCCGGACGAGGTGTACGACGAGGCCGCCGCGCAGTTCGACGAGACCGAGCTGGCCCAGCTGATCGCGCTGATCGCCACCATCAACGCCTGGAACCGGATCGGCGTGGCCACCCGCCTCAGCCCGGCCGCGAAGTGAGGACCGCGCACGTGACCGCCGTGGACGCGAAGGACCGGCAGGAGAAGGCCCGGCTGCTCCGGGAACTGCACCGCCCCGGCGACCCGCTGGTGCTGGCCAACGCCTGGGACGCGGCGAGCGCCCGGCTGGTGGCCGCCGCCGGGGCCCGGGCGGTGGCGACGGCCAGTGCGGGCGTCTGCTGGTCGCTGGGCAGCCCGGACGGCGGCGGCGCCGACCGGGACGAGGTGCTGGCGCGGACCGCCCAGGTGGTCCGCGCGGTCGGCCTGCCGGTCACCGCCGACCTGGAGTCCGGCTACGCGGAGACGGCCGCCGGGGTCGGCCGGAGCGTCACCGCCCTGCTGGCGACCGGCGCGGTCGGGGTGAACCTGGAGGACGAGGAGCGCACCGCCGAGGACGCCGCCGAGCGGATCGCCGCCGCCCGGGCGGCCGCCGACGCGGCGGGCGTCCCGGCCTTCGTCAACGCGCGCACCGACGTCTTCCTGCGCGGCCTGGGCGCACCGGAGGGCCGGCTGGACGAGGCGGTGCGCCGGCTGCGGGCGTACGTCGCGGCGGGCGCGGACGGCGTCTTCGTGCCCGGCGTGGCCGACCGGGCCACCATCGCGGCCCTGGTCGCGGCGGTGCCCGCCCCGCTGAACGTGCTGGCCGGACCGGGCTCGCCGTCGGTCGCCGAACTGGCGGAGCTCGGCGTGGCCCGGATCAGCCTCGGCCCCGGTCTGTTCAAGGCGGCGTACGCGGCGGTCCGCCGGGCCGCCGAGGAGGTGTACGGGACGGGCACCTACGCCGCGCTCGACGGGGGCCTGACCTACCCGGAACTCAACGAGCTCTCCAGGGACCGCCCGTAGTACGGGGCCGGTCCGGCGGGATCCCGCCGGACCGGCCACGGCGGCACCCCGCGGGCGGCGGGCCGGCCGGGCGGACGGGGGCGCCCGGCTGGCCCGGCGGCGTCAGCCGATCTGCCCGCTGAGGCCCGGGTGGCTCATCTGGTTGGTGCCGACGGCCTCCACCTCCTGGGCGGTGTGCCCGACCACCGGCAGCTTGCCGGCGGCGTGGATGGCGAGGTCGGCCGGGGAGAGGTTGAGGCCGTCGGTGAGGCCCCCGGTGGCGTCCGGGGAGCTCGCGGTCTGGGTGGTGGCGGACGCCGCCGGTGCGGCGAGCGCGAGGCCCGCCATGGTGAGGGCGGCCAGGGTGGCGAGTTTCTTCATGCACTGCCGAACGACCCGGGCCGCCTCAGGTAACCGGACGGCTCAGACCGTCACCCTCAGGGTCCGCACGCTGTTGCTGACGAACGAGGTGATCGGCTCCGGCTCGGCGCCCTCGGCCAGGGCCAGCCCGGGGAACCGCCCGAACAGGTGCCGCAGCGCGGTCTCCGCCTCCAGCCGGGCCAACCCGGACCCGAGGCAGAAGTGCGGGCCGTGGCCGAGCGAGAGGTGGCGGTTGGGCTGCCGGGTGAGGTCGAAGCGGTCGGCGTCCGGGTGGTGCCCGGCGTCCCGGCCGGCCGCCGCGTAGGAGGCGAGCAGCGCCTCGCCGCGCCGGATCACCACGTCCCCGACCTCGATGTCCTCGGTCGCGTAGCGCAGCGGGAACTGGCCGACCGGCGAGTCGTAGCGCAGCGTCTCCTCGACCACCGCCGACCAGGGCTGCTCGCCGTCGAGCACCAGGCGCAGCTGGTCGGGGTGGGCGAGCAGGGCCCGGACGGCGTTGGTGATCAGGTTGAGCGTGGTCTCGTGCCCGGCGACCAGCATCAGCAGCAGGGTGCCGACCAGTTCGGCCTCGCTGAGCCGGTCCCCGCTCTCGCGGGCGGCTATCAGGTCGGTGGTCAGGTCGTCGCCGGGCTCGGCCCGCTTGGCCGCCACCACCGCGCCCAGCAGCGCGAACAGGCCCTGCTGCGCGGCGACCGCGGCCTCCGGGGTGGCCGAGCTGGAGACCAGGGTGTCGGACAGCTCGTGCAGCGCGTCCTGCTGCTCCAGCGCCAGGCCGAGCAGTTCGCCGATCACCTGCATCGGCAGCGGGTAGGCGAAGTGCTCGCGCAGGTCGAACGGGCCGTCCAGTTCGGCGACGGCGTCGAGCAGGGCGACGGTGCGGGCCTCGATCGCGGGTGCCAGGTCGGCGATCCGGCGCGGGGTGAAGGCCTGGCTGACCAGGCCGCGCAGCCGGCGGTGGTCCTCGCCGTCGGCGGTGACCATGCCGGGCACGGTGACGAAGTTGAGCAGCGGCCAGCCCGGCGGCAGCCGTCCCTCCCGGAAGGTCGTCCAGAGCTGGGCGTTCTTGCCCACCCGGGGGTCGGCGAGCAGCGCCTGCAGGGTGTCGTGGTGGGTTATCGCCCAGACCACCACCCCGCCAGGGAGCTCCACCAGGACCGCGGGGCCGGCCGCCCGGAGCCGGGCGTTCTCGGCGTGCTGGTCGCGTCCGAAGGGGTCGAGCCGGACGGGCTCGGCTCCGCGGCCGGGTGCGGTGGCGTCGACGGTGGTGTCCATGCGGGCCTCTCGGGGGCTGGCGGGCGGGGCGGGGTGAAGGCGCTGTAGAGCACCGGCAGGCCGAGCAGGGCCCGGGACCACGGGGACGGCCGCCAGGCCAGGTCGGCGGGCGGGACGGCGAGCTGGAGGTCCGGCAGGCGGTGCAGCAGCGTCTCGACGGTGGTCTCGACGATGATCCGGGCGGGGTGCTGGGCCGGGCAGACGTGCCGGCCGGCGCCCCAGGCGAGGTGCGCCCGGTTGCCGCCGAGCGAGCCCTGCGCGGCGGAGGCGAGGCCCTGGGCGGCCGGGTCGGCGTTGGCCGCGGCCAGGCCGAGCACCAGCATGTCGCCGGCGCTGATGTACTGGCCGCCGAGGACGGTGTCCCCGGTGGCCCAGCGGCCGGGGAAGTTCTGCGTCGGCGGGTCGCGCCAGAGCACCTCCTCCAGCGCGTCGGAGACGGTGAGCCGCCCGCCGGTGAGGGTGGCCCGGAAGCGGCGGTCGGTGAGCAGCAGCCGCAGCGTGTTGCCGGTCCAGTTGATGGAGGTCTCGTTGCCCGCGACCATCATCACCACCAGGTGGTGCACGGCCTCCTCGTCGGTCAGCGCGGCCGGGTGGGCGAGCAGCCAGGAGGTCAGGTCGGCGCTGGGGGCGCTGCGGCGGCGGCGGACCAGGTCGACCAGGATCGCCTGGAACTCGGCGCTGGCGCGCACCGACTCGGGGCCGCTGTCCACGAAGTGGCTGATCAGCTCGACCAGTCGGGGCCCGGCCTCGCGCGGCAGGCCGACCAGCTGGGTGAAGACCAGCAGCGGCAGCGGGCGGGCGTACTGGGAGATCAGGTCGGCGGTGCCGTCCGGGCCCCAGCTGTCGATGAGGTCGTTGGCGCAGGCCTCGGTGGTCTCGCGCAGCTTCCGGTGGTCGATCTGGGCGAGGGTGTCCGAGACCGCGGCGCGCAGCCGCTGGTGCTCGGCGCCGTCCAGGTTGAGCAGGGTGGGGCGCCAGGAGGTCATCGGCAGCAGCCGGGAGTCGGCGGCCAGCCGGCCCTCGGCGGGCACCCGCCAGCGGCGCGAGTCCTTGGAGAACAGCGCCTCGTTGCGGGTGAGTTCGAGCAGCTCGGGGTAGCCGAGGACGAGCCAGGCCTCGACCCCGGGCTCCAGCTCGATGGGGGCGACGGGGCCGTGGCGCCGGCGCAGCCGGTCGTAGAGGCCGTGCGGGTCCTCGGCGACGGCGGGGCCGTACAGCGGGGTCAGCGGGACGCC
Organism: Kitasatospora sp. NPDC004745; assembly: GCF_042873275.1. Taxonomy (NCBI): domain Bacteria; kingdom Bacillati; phylum Actinomycetota; class Actinomycetes; order Kitasatosporales; family Streptomycetaceae; genus Kitasatospora; species Kitasatospora sp. NPDC004745. The sequence goes on from NZ_JBIALK010000039.1 coordinate 34,570, forward strand.
GGCGGGCAGGCCGCCGCCGTGCGCGACCGGGCAGCCGGGGGAGGCGGTGCCGGGATCGGGGGCGGTCATCCCTGCAGCTCCAGGATCGAGCTGCGGTGCAGGTGGTCGACGAAGTCGATCAGCAGGTCGTAGGACTGCCGCCGGTCGCGGGCGTCGCAGTACAGGATCGGGACGTCCGGCAGCAGGTCGAGCGCCGAGCGCAGCTCGTCCTCGGGGTAACTCGGGGTGTCCGGGAAGGTGTTGACCGCGACGGCGAAGGGGATGCGCTGCTCCTCGAGGCGGCCGAGCACGTCGAAGCTCTCGTCGGGGCGGCGCAGGTCGACCATCGCGACGGCGCCGAGCGCGCCGCGCGACAGGTCGTCCCAGAGCGGCCAGAACCGCTGCTGTCCGGGGGTGCCGAACAGGTACAGCGCGAGCCGCGGGTTGAGCGTGATCCGGCCGAAGTCCAGCGCGACCGTGGTGGTGGTCTTGCCGGCGCGCCCGGTGAGGTCGTCCACGCCGCTGCTGGCGGCGGTCATGGTCTCCTCGGTGCGCAGCGGGGTGATCTCGCTGAGCGAGCCGACCAGCGTGGTCTTGCCGACCCCGAACGGGCCGGTGACCAGGATCTTGACCGCGCCCTGGACGGAGGGCGGCAGGTACCGCGGCCCGCCGGACCGGCCGTCGGTGGAGCCGTGGGCCCCGGTCGTCCCGGGGGCGGCCCCGGCTTCAGCGGAGTTGGCGGAGGCCAACGAGCACCTCTTCCAGGAGGGTTGCGGGCAGGCGTTCGGCCTGCGGGACGGGCGGGAGCACCTGCACGGCGCCGAGGTCCCAGAGGTCGCCGACCAGGACCTTGACGACGCCGAGCGGCAGCCCCAGGTGGGCCGCCACCTCGGCGATGGACAGCAGGCTGTGGCAGAGCGCCAGGATGCGCCGGTGCTCCCGGTTGAGCAGTGCGTGCTCGGGGAGCTCCGGCGGGTCGGCTAACGCGCTGACCAGGCTCTCGACGGCCAGCTCGGCCCGGGTGGGCCGGCTGCGGCCGCCGGTGATGACGTAGGGCCGGACCGGCCCGCTCACCGGTGCCCCCCCGCCGCGTGGTCGACGCGCGGCGGGCTGGTGAGGTGGCTGCCGATCCGCTCGACCAGGACCTGCATCTGGTACGCGACCAGGCCGGCGTCCACGGCCTCGCCGGTCACCACGGCCAGGTGCGCCCCGGCACCGGCGGCGACGATGAACAGGTAGCCGCCGCCGTACTCGATGATGATCTGCCGGGTGGCGCTGGCCGGCCCGCCGAACCCGACGGCGACGCCGCGGGCCAGCGACTGCAGCCCGGAGCAGGCGGCGGCGAGCCGTTCGGCGTCCTCCCGCGCGATGTTCGTGCTGCGCCCGATCTCCAGGCCGTCGTTGGAGACGACGACGGCGTGCTGGACCTGCGGGACGTTGACGATGTCGGCGAGCAGCCAGCCGAGGTCAGGGGTGGTGGTCATGGAACTCTCCGGAGCGCTGGGGAAGTCGGGGGGAGGCGGGCAGGGAAGGGTCGGGCTGGGCCTGGGCGCGGGCGGCCGATCGGCCGCTGGCGGTGCCGGCCTGGAACATCGCCATGAACGCCTGCGCGTCCCGGGCCGAGCGGTGCGGCGGGGCGGGCGGGGGCGGGGGAGAGGCGTGCTGGGCGGGGCGGGCGGCGCGGTCGCGCCGGTGGCTCCGGCGGGGCAGCGGCGGCGGGGTGTCCGCGGCTGCGGGGGGTCGGCCGGCCGGCGGCGCCTCCACCAGGGGGTGGTCGGCGGGGTGGCCGGCCGGGCGGGGGTCGGCGGTGAACGCCCGGTCGTCCGGTCCGAGGCCGGGGACGGTGGGCGGCAGCGGTTCGGTGAGCAGGGCGTTCGGCAGCAGCACGACGACCCGGACGCCGCCGTACGGGGACGGCGCCGAGCTGAGGGTGACCCGGAAGCCGTACTGCTCGGCGAGGCGGCCGACGGCGGCCAGGCCCAGCTGCGGCACCTCGCCCAGCCGGGAGACCTCCAGGGTGCTGCCCCCGGCCAGGGCGTCGGCGGCCTTGGCGACGGCCTGCTCCGGCATGCCGACGCCGCCGTCGTCGATCTCGATGACGGCGCCGTTGTGCACCGGCATCAGGGTGACGAACACCTGGGTGCTGGGCGGGGAGTAGCGGGTGGCGTTGTCCAGCAGCTCGGCGACGGCGTGGATCAGGGCCTCGGCGGCGGCGCCGACGACGGCGGTCTCGATCCGGCTGCGGACGACCACCCGCTGGAACGGCAGGATCCGCGACTGGGCGCCGCGCACGACGTCCTCCAGGGAGACCGGTTCGGGCCAGTGGCGGCCGGCCCGGGCCCCGCACAGGACGGCCAGGGTCTGGGCGAGCCTGGCCTGTTGGGCCGCGGCGTGGTCCGCCTTGAGCAGGCCCTCCAGCAGTGCCGGGTCGTCGTGGGTGCGTTCCATCTCGTCGAGCAGGGCCTGCTGGTCGTGGGCCATGACGAGGATGCGGCGGGCCACGCTGAGGAAGGCCCGCTGGGTGGAGGCGGTGTGCTCCTGCTCCTGCTGGACGGCGGCCAGGTCGGCTCCGCGGCGGGAGAGTTCGGTGCCGAGCTCCTCCCGGAGCCGGGCGAGGTCGCGCCGCAGCCGGTCGGCGCGGCGGCGGTGGGTGACGGACACGGCGCGGTACCGCGCGGCGGCCACGAGGGCGAGGACGGCGAGCACGCCGGTTGCCGTTGCGCACCACTGAGTCATCGTCACGCGGCGAATTCTAGGGTGATGATCCTACGAAGGTGTGAACGGATCTCGCCAAGTGACCGGATCTCGTCAATATCCAGTCAATACGGCGTCAAACCGGCGTCGTTCGGACGCGATCGGGGCGCCCGGGGACGATCCGCCCCGCCCGGGTGCTCGTGGGGCCGGGCCCGGAGCGGGTCGCGAATGGCCGAGTCGCATCCAGTGATGTGGGGGGAACGTGTGCACGGTGTTACGGAAGGGGCGACGTCCGGTGCAGGAGCAGCAGGGCCACGTCGTCCGGCCGGGACCGCCGCTCGGTCACGTTCAGGGTCAGCAGGTCCGCCAGCCGTTCGAGCGCGGGCGCCGCGCCGATCCGGTCCGGGCCGGTCCGGCGGGCCCACAGCTCCAGCCCGCCGAGCATCCGCTGCACCGACTCGTCGTAGTCCTCCTCGCGGTCCTCGACCAGTCCGTCGGTGTACGCCAGCAGCGTCTCGCCGACCGCCAGCCGGCCGACCGTGAGCGGGTACGGCTGCCCCGGGTCCACGCCCAGCGGCGGCCCGCCCGGCACGTCCAGCTCGACGGCCCGGGCGTCCGCGACCCGGACCGGCGGCGGGTGCCCGGCCCGGGCGGCGGTCAGCGCCCCGTCGGCCGGGTCCAGGGTCAGGTAGAGGCAGGTCGCGAACAGGTCGGTGTCCAGCTCGGCCAGCAGCCGGCTGGTCCGGGCCAGCGTGGCGGCCGGGTCGTGCCCGTCCGTCGCGTACGCGCGCAGACCGCTGCGCAGCTGGCCCATCACCGCCGTCGCCTCGGCGTTGTGGCCCTGGACGTCGCCGATCACCAGCCCGATCCGGCCGTCCGGCAGCCGGAGCAGGTCGTACCAGTCGCCGCCGATCTGCATGCCCTCGGTGCTCGGCAGGTAGCGGGCGGCACTGGCGATCCCGGGCAGCCGGGGCAGCGTGCGCGGGAGCATCGCGCGCTGCAGCTCGGTGGCCCGGTGGTGGTGGGTGTCGTACAGCCGGGCCCGCTCCAGGGACTGCGCCAGGATCCCGGCGAAGGCCGAGTACAGGGTGCGGTCCTCCCGGCTGAAGGCGCGCTCGGTGGCGAAGGTGATCAGGCAGGAGCCCACCTGCCGCCCGGAGGCGATCAGCGGCAGCACCGCCCAGGCGGCCGGGGTCAGCGGGCCGCGCTGGCCGCGGGCCGTGCCGGGTTCGCTGAACAGCGGGGCGGAGCGGGTCAGGGCGTGCTGCATCACGCCCTCGGAGAGGTCCGCGAGCCGGGTCAGTTCGGTGCGGCGCGGGCCCCCGTACACGGTGTGCGAGACGGGCAGCAGCCGGCCCTCGTCCACCAGGTCCAGCACGATGCTGGCGGCGCCGAAGGCCGGTCGGGCGACGTCGGTGACGGTGGTGGTGACGTCCCGGACGGTCACCGCCCGGGACAGGGCGCGGGTGAGTGCCAGCAGCAGGGCGGTCCGGGCGGTGGCCGGGGCGTCGCGCCGGGCCGTGTCGGGCGCGGCGCCGGCGGGCGCGGCGCCGGCGGGCGCGGCGCCGGCGCGGGCGGTGGGCGAGCCGGGGCCGGCGGGAGCACCCGCGGGCTCCTCCGGGCGCTCCCGCCCGGGCCTGCGGCCGTGCTCGCGGTCGGCGAACAGCCCGGCGATCCGGACGGGGCGGCCGTGGACGTCCAGCATCACCTCGCCGGTCTCCTCGATGCTGGCCGCCCGGCCGCCCCCGCGCAGCACCCGGTACGCGATCCGGTACCGCCCGCCGGTGGCGAGCGCCTCGGCGACCGCCGCCTGGACGTCCGGCAGGTCCTCGGGGTGGACGATCCGGTCCAGTTCCGGGGCGGCGCCGTCCGGGGCGGCCGGCTGGCCGGTGATCCGGAACGCCTCGGCGTCCCAGTAGCTCTCCCCGGTGACGAGGTCGCGTTCGAAGGCGCCGTGCCCGGCGGCCCGGACGGCCAGCGACAGCATCGGGTGGGCCAGGCCGGCGGGCCGGCCGGAGTCCTCGGGGGCCGGCGCGGGGCCCTGCGGGCGCCGGGCGTCCGCGTGGTCGAGCAGGTGGGACAGCCGGTGGGCGCAGGCGTCGCCGATGGTCTCCAGGACGTCCAGGTCGCGGCGGGGGACGGTGCCCCGGTGGGCCAGCGCCAGGGCGAGCACGCCGACCGGCCGCTCGTCGACGATCATCGGCAGGGTGATCACGGCGACCATCCCGGTACCCATGCCGGCGTTCCGGTTCGGGTAGTCGACGCTGGTGTGCTCGGGGGTGAGCAGGTAGGGGCGGCGCAGCCGCAGCGCCATCGCGGCGGGGAGGTCGCCGGCCGGGTCGACGGTGCTGTACCGCTCGTGGGCCCAGTCCGGCAGGCCGTGCGAGGCCGTCAGCCGGAGCATTCCGGCCGGGTCCAGCAGGTAGAGCGCGGAACCCTCGCCGGTGATCCAGCCGGGGCCCTCGGCGAGGACGGTGCCGAGCAGCTCGGCGGCGGTGGTGCAGGAGAGCAGTAAGCGCACGCAGCGCATGGCGCTGCGGCCGCCCGGACTGCTGGGCTGCGTCCGGCTGTCGTCCTCGGACGGGGGGAGCCACGGCGAGGTCAGGTCCATCGGATACCCGGCCTTTCCGTTCCGAGGAGGGTGGTGGGTGCCCTTTGGGTGCCCGGAGGGGCACTTAATTCTTAATACCTTATTTCTCAAGTGGGTGCTGAAGCGGGTGAACGGCGCCCCCGCAGCCCCACCGGCGCCGGTGCTCCCGCCCTCCCCGCCGCGGGCCCGGGCCGGTCGGCGCCCCGGCGGCGGGCTCAGGCCGAGGGCCAGGAGCGCAGGCCGGTGGTGAGGGTGCTGATCAGCCGGTCGTGGGTGGTGGTGAGGTCCTCGGCGAGCTGGAAGGCGCCGGCGATGGAGAGCGAGGCGAAGCCGTGGGCGACGGAGCGGACGGTGCGCGCCGCGTGGATCACCTCCGGGCCGTCGAGGCCGTACTCCCGGAGGACGGCGATGATCACGCCCACCAGCCGGGCCGCCGCGCGGGAGAGGTCGTCGTCGGGCTGCGGGGCCTGGGGCAGCGCGGCGTAGCGGTGCGGGTGCTCGGCGGCGTACGCGTGGTAGGCGCGCAGGACGGCGGCGACGGCGTCGTCCCCGCTGCGGCCGACGGCGGCCTCGGCCAGCCGGTCCGCGAGCTCCTCGGTGACCCGGACGGCGAGCAGCCGGCGCAGCTCGGCGAGCCCGCCGCTGACGTGCTTGTAGAGCGAGGGGGTGGCGACCCCGGCCCGGGCCGCGACGGCGGCCAGGGTGAGGGCTTCGGGGCCCTGTTCGTCGATGAGGGCGAGGGCGTGGCCGACGACCTGGTCGGGGGTCAGTCCTACTCGGGGCATGGTGCGGTCTCTCCGTGGACGGGCGGACGGGCGGGCGGGCGGTGCGGACGACCGGGGCGGGCCCGGGCGCGGCGGGGCGGACCGGGCTCGGGCGAGCGGGCCCGCGGCCGGGGCCGGGCGTCAGGCGAGCTCGGCGAGGAAGGGCAGCAGGGCGCCGGCGGTGGCCTCCGGGGCGTCGGCCATCGGGTAGTGGCCGGATCCCTCGATCATGACCTTCCGGGCGCCGAGCGCCGCGGTCTGCCGGTCGGCGACGGCCTCCGGGTCGGGGAAGTCGGGGTCCTTGCCGCCCATGACGACGAGCGCGGGGCAGCGGACGGCGGCGGTCCAGCCGATCGGCGCGGAGTCGCCGGAGACGTGTCCGCGGGTGGCCGTCCGGCGGCCCGGGGTGCGCATGGCGGCGACGAGTCCGTCGACGTAGGCGTCGAAGTCGGCGGGCCTGGCACCGGGGAAGGCGAGCTTGCGGTGGTAGAAGCCCCAGAAGGCCGGCCAGTGGACGATCAGGGCGCCCATCGCGCGGACGACGCCGCGCATGAGGGCGTTGGCCGGGGGGTTCTCGACGAAGGCGTCGATCAGGGCGATCCCGGCGACCCGCTGCGGGGCGTCACCGGCGACCTTGACGACGGTCGCGCCGGTGTAGGAGTTGCCGACGAGCACGGCGCGTTCGATGCCGAGGTGGTTCAGCAGGGCCAGGACGTCGGTGGCGATGGCGGCGGGGGAGTAGTCGTCCCAGACGATCGAGGACTCGCCGAAGCCGCGCAGGTCCATGGTGATGACGCGGTGGCCGGCGGCGGTCAGCAGCGGGTGCAGGTGCCGGTAGGCGGCGCGGGTGTCGAGCATCCCGGGGAGCAGGACGACGGGGGCGCCGTCGCCCTGCCGGGTGTCGTCGTAGGCGAGGCGCCCGCCGGGGACGTCGAGGTACTGGGTGCTGGTGGCGCTGGTGGCGTTCATGGTGGGCCTCCTGGGACCGCCGCTGCGGGTCGTCGGCGTCTGCCGATAGCCATAAAGCTAAGGCTAATAGCCTTAGCCGTCAAGCCCTCGGCGCCGTCCGCCCCGGGGTCGCCCGGTGCCCGCTCAGACCCCGTCGACCTTGAACGGGTCGTGCTCGCTGAGCAGCTTCTCCAGCCGGGCCTGGTCCACCCGGGTGACGATCTCGTTGGTCTCCTGCCGGTCCCGGACCACCTTGGCGAGCGTGAAGGACGAGGTGACGGTGTAGAGGAGCCCGATCGCCAGGAAGGCGCGGGTCCAGCCGCCGACCGGCAGGTAGGCGATCCCGACGGCGAGGGCTCCGCCGGACAGCGCGAAGGAGAGCACGGCCTGGATGTAGTACGCGGCCGTGGTGCGGGACTGCATCGGTGCGTTCATGGCGTCAGGATGCGGCGGGGTGATCGGTCCGCACATGAGTAGGCGTACTCAGATGGGGGGTCGTTCGCTGACGTTCGATCACGTCGAGCGGCTCAATGCCGGTCAACGGGGACAAAACCCGCCATCACCTACCAGAGCGCCCTGGTCATCTCCGGTCGTCCCGGGCGGACGGCTTGGAATCGGGGCGCCCTAGGATTAACGTTTGATAACGCAGCGCGGTCGTCAACGCCGTACCCAGACGGCACCGTGCGCCGTCGCCTAATCCCGCCGGCCGGCCTCCGGGCAGGCCAGGGAGCCGGGGAACCACGTTCCTTGGGGTGAATCGGCGGGGCCCAGGCCCGGCCGTAGGAGACCTTCCTGCTCCGAACCCGTCAGCTAACCCGGTAGGCGCGAAGGAAGGAAAGGAGCGCGCCTCCGTGGCGTCGACGCACACCCCGGCACACCCGGCCGGCCCCGCAGCCGGTACCCGGCTCCTCGACCACCCCGGCATGGTCGACCTGGAGCACCCCGCCCCGGAAGCCGACGCCAACCGGCACCGGATGCCGCGTCAGACCCGCGGAGCCTCCCCGCTGCTCGGCGTCACCGCCGTCGCGGCCACCCTGGGCGCCACCGGCTTCGCCTCCGCCACCCCGGCCGCCGCGCCCGCCGTCGAGGCCCCCGACGAGACCCCGGTCGCCCTCTCCGCCGACCCCGGGCTCGCGCTCGCCGCCCGGATCCAGCAGCAGGCCGACAGCCAGCGCACCGCCGCCGAGGAGGGCGCCCGCGTCCAGGCCGCCAAGGAGGCCGAGGCCAAGGCCGCCGCCAAGGAGGCCGAGGCCAAGCGGGCCGCCGAGGAGGCCGAGCGGGCCAAGGCCGCCGCCCTCACCCTGCCGGTGAAGGACTACAACCTCTCCGCCCACTACGGCCAGAGCGCCCGCTACTGGGCCCACCTGCACACCGGTCTGGACTTCGCCGCCGACACCGGGACCCCGGTCTTCGCGGTCGGCCAGGGCACCATCACCTCGGCCGGCTGGTCCGGTTCGTACGGCTACCGGATCGTCGAGACCCTGCCCGACGGCACCGAGATCTGGTACTGCCACCTCTCCTCGATCATCAAGGGCTCCGGCAAGGTCACCTCCGGCCAGCAGATCGGCAAGGTCGGCGCCACCGGCAACGTCACCGGCCCCCACCTGCACCTGGAGGTCCGCCCCGGCGGCGGCGCCCCGGTCGACCCGGAGACCTGGCTGGAGCAGCGCGGCCTCACCCCCTGAGCCGGCGCCCCCGCCGGCACCCACCGGCACCCACCGGCCCCCGCCGGCCCCCGCCGACCGCGGCGGGCCGCGGCGGACCCGAACGGACCGGAGCCCCGGCCGCACGCGTGCGGCCGGGGCTCCGGCACGTCGCCCCGCGGGCGGCTACTCCTGCGGCAGCCCCGCCAGGTAGGCGTCGATCTCCTCCTGCCCCGGCTCCGGTGCGAGGTCCGGGAACTCCTCCAGCAGCAGCCGCGCCAGCCCCGGGACGGTCCACTCGCCGCACAGGTCGAGCGCGGCCTGCGCCGCAGCCTCCTCGAACTCCCCGAAGCCCCCGGACAGTTCGTCCGGCATCGGCCGGCCCGCGGCGGTCAGCTCCGCCAGGTTGCGGTAGCTGCGCCGCATCAGCCCCTGCTCCAGCAGCCGGCGCGCGCCGTCCGTCGCCATGCCGACCGAAAGCACCCGGGCCGGCCCCCAGCCCTGCTCGTCCAGCTCGTCCAGCCAGCCGGTCGGGACCAGCGCGGCGATCGCCGCCAGCCGCTCCTCCTCCGCCAGCTCCCGGAAGCCGTCCAGCCAGGCCCGCACCGCCGCCGGGTCCGCGACGTCCACCTCGTACGCGTGCAGCAGCAGCGCGTACAGCCGGGGCCAGGTCACCAGGTCGGCCCGGCGCAGCAGCCCGGCCGCGACCTCGCCCTGCCACTCGGCCTCGGCGTGCAGCCGCTCCTGCCGCTTGGCGTTCAGCCGCCGGGCCGCCCGCTGGTGGTCCACCAGCAGCTCGACCGAGGCGCCGTACGCCAGCGGGTCCGTCTCCGGCCCGGGCTGGACGTAGAGGTGGAGACGCTCGTAGAGCAGGTGCTCCACCGCGTTCGAGGTCAGCTCGGGCCAGCCGTCGTGCATCCTGCCCCCGCCCAGCTCCAGCAGGGCCAGGACGGCTCGCAGCGGCCCCTCGGCCACCGGGGCGCGGCCCTCCGCCGCCGCCCAGGCGAGCAGGTCGGCGGCCCTGGTGCGCGGGGCGAGCCGCAGGTCTTCGTCGTTCATAGCCCGAACGGTAACCGCTGGCCGGGGGTAGGGTCGCCAGCCATGGTCCCCGTACGACTCACCGGCTCCCGACTGGCCATCCGCGAGTACCACCACACCCCCGGGGACGTGGACGCGCTGCACGCGCTGTTCGGCGACCCGGAGGTCACCCGGTACCTCCCGTTCGACCCCTGGGACCGCGAGACCTGCGCCGACCAGATCGAGCTCTACCTGGAGGAGGCGCTCGCGCGGGAACGGCGGACGTACCAGCTCGCCGTCACCCGGCGCGAGGACGCCGAGGACCCGGCGGACGCCACCCCGATCGCCCACGCCTCCCTGACCCTCGGCACCGGCCGCTGCGCCGAGCTCGGCTACGCGGTCGGCCGCGGGGCCCGCGGACGCGGTCACGCGGGCGAGATCGTCGGCCTGCTCTGCGGGCTGGCCTTCGGCGTCCTCGGCCTGCGCCGCCTCACCGCCCGGGTCGACGTGGACAACCGGGCCTCCGCCGCGGTGCTCACCCGGCTCGGGTTCCGGGCGCAGGGGCCGGTTCGGCACGACCCGCCCGGGGCCGGCGTCCGGTCCGGCGCGCACCGGTACGCGCTGACCACCGGGGAGTGGGCCGGCCCGGCCGGGTGACCCGCCCGGTTGAGCGCGCTCCCGGACCGGGGGTTAACCCCACCCCCGATCCGCCGGGTCCCCGGATCGTTCCGCACCGCCCGCTCGACCAGACTGGCCGGGTCAGCAACCGAGAACGAGGGACCGAGGCCGGGACATGAGCAGCAGCCGAAGCATGCAGGAGCGCGACTGGGACGTCCTCGGCGGTTACGGCGACGACCCGTACCGCACCCCCGCCCGCTCCAGCCGGCCCGGGTCGGTGCCGTCCTTCTGGCGGGCGCCGTTCGCCGGGCAGTACTACCGCGAGATCGGCTACGCGCTCACCGGCCTGCCGGTGGCCGTCGTCGGCTTCTCCCTCGTGATCACCCTGTTCTGCCTGGGGCTCGGCACCTTCGTCACCGTCCTCGGCCTGCCCGTGCTGGCCGGCCTGACCACCGCCGCCCGGGGCCTGGGCCGGACGGAGCGGGCCCGCGCCCGCGGCATGCTGGGCCTGGACGTCCCCGAGCCGGAGCCGGTGCGCCAGGTCCGTCCGGGCACCTGGGGCGCGATCACCGCGCGGCTGGCCGACCCGGCCGGCTGGAAGGCCGCGCTCCACCAGGTGGTGATGTTCCCGTGGGCGGTCTTCAGCTTCACCATGACGACGACGTTCCTGCTGCTCGGCTGGGCGATGGCGCTCTACCCGGCGTACCACTGGGTGTTCCCGACCTTCACCGACTGGCGCGGCTACCGGCTCTTCGACTTCTCCGACAGCGACCACGTCCGGCACGTCTACTACGTCGAGGGGGCCTGGCAGATCGCCGCCTTCTCGCTGGCCGGCGTGCTGCTCGTCCTGCTCACCGCGCAGCTGGTCCGCGGCCTGACCGCCGTGAACCGGTCCGCCGTCCGGAGCCTGCTCGCCGGCTGACCCCGCCCGGCCGCCGACGTCTCCCCGGCCCCGACCCCCGGCTGCTGACCCCCGCCCGCCGACACCGGCCCGTCGACACCGGCCCCGCCCCCGCCCGGAGACCCCCGGATGCGGGCGGGGCCGCCGCGTGTTCCGATGGCCGGGTGGCCGCCGTACGCACCCCCGCCGACCGGGGCACCGGGGCCGGGCCCGCCGCCCGGCCGGCCGCCGAGGCCCCGGTCGCGGTGGACGACGCCGTCCTCGTCACCTCCCGGCCACTGGACGAGTACTGCGCCCTGTTCGACCTCACCCGGTCCCAACTCGCCGCCCTTCCCGGCCCGTTGCTGGACTGCCCCGGCGGTGCGGCCGGGCTGGCCGCCGAAGCGCGCGAACTGGGCTGCCGGGTGATCGCCGCCGACCCGGCCTACGTGCTCCCCGCCCCCGAGGTCGCCGCCCACGCGCTGGCCGCCCGGGCCTCGATGGCCGCGGCGATGGCCGCCCGCCCCCACCTGTACCCGGCGCCGCACCCCTACCGCTCCGAGCGCTACCTGCGCAGCTGGGACCGCGCCCGCCGGCTCTTCACCGCCGACGCGGCCGCGCACCCGCAGCGCTACGTGGCCGCCGCACTGCCCCGGCTGCCCTTCGCCGACGGCTCCTTCGCCCTCACCCTGAGCGCCTACCTGCTCTTCGCCTACCCCGAACGGTTCGGCATCGAAGGGCAGGTGGCCGCACTGGCCGAACTCGTCCGGGTCACCTCCCCGGACGGCGAGGTCCGGGTCCAGCCGCTGCACGACGGCCACGGCCGCCGCTGCGGCCACCTCGACCCGCTGCGCCACGCGCTCGGCGAGCGCTGCATCGCCAGCGAGATCCGCCGCTTCCCCCGCGCCGAGGACGGCCGGACCCGCCGCCTCCTGGTGCTGCGGGCCGCCGACCACCGCCGCCGGGCCGCCCGGGACGGGTCCTAGGGAGCGCCGGTCGAGCCCGGATCCGGCGCCGCGGCCGGACCGGGCACCGGCACCGGTCCGGGCGCCGCGGCCGGATCCGGGAACGGACCGGGAACACCGGCCGGATCCGGGGACGGCACCGCCGGGGCGCCGCCCGACTGGGCCGGGACGAAGGCCGCCGGCCCGAGCCGGGACAGTATCTTCTCGGCCAGCCAGCTGCGGTCCGACCCGTACGGGATCCCGTCCGGCAGCATCAGCTGCCCGGCCACCGCGTCCCGCAGCCGCTGCGCCTCGGGGCCGGGCAGCCGGGAGAGCAGGCCGCGGGCGGCCAGCAGCGCGTGGTACTGCTCGAAGCCCGAGCGCGGGCGCTCGATCGCGTCCAGCACGCTCGGCAGGTGGGCGAGCGACGGGTCGCCCTGCATCAGCGCGAGGGCCTGGATCCGCCGGCCCTCGGACCCGTCCGCGTAGAGGTCCCGCACCTGGTCGGAGGTGAGCGCGGAGCGGCGCGCGGTCGAGCGGACCTCGGCCACCACGCCGTCCGGCCCGGCCGAGGGGGAGGCGGCGGGCGGCAGCTGTCCGGCCAGCGCGGCCGGCTGTTCCGCGCTGCCGCCCAGCAGCCCAAGCTGCTGCATCGCGCGGACCCGCAGGTCGTCGGCGCCCACCTTGTCGCCCTTGCGGTCGCGGTCCTGCCCGGCGAGGAAGAGGTCGAGGGCCTGGTCGGCGTCGGTCAGTACCTGCGGCAGCGCGAGCCGGGTGACCAGCCAGCCGGCCAGGAAGCCGAAGACCAGGAAGTACAGCACCAGCGCCGCGGCGAAGGGGGCGGCGCCCTCGCCCCCGCCGAGCGCCGGCGAGAGCGCGGCGCCGAGCTGGTGCAGCCGTTCGCCGAGCGAGCCGAGCTGGGTCAGCCCGACGCCCAGCAGGACCTTGGTCAGCCAGTCGGACACCTGCTCCAGGTTGGTGTTCGGCGCGTACGAGCCCTGCGGCTCGCCGGTGCCGCCGCCGCGCACCCGCGGCACCCCGAACAGGAAGCCCAGCGCACCGCCGAGCACCGCGGAGGCCCCGGTCACCACCAGGCCGCCGCCGAGGGCCTGCCAGCCGTGCTCCCGCCCGAGCGAGAACAGCAGCAGTCCGAGCAGGCCCGTCCCGGCCAGCACCCCGGTGGCGGCCCACCGGGCCGTCCGCAGGGCCGCCGTGCCGCCCCGCTGCCGCGCCTTCGTCATCGCCGCCCACCCCCTGTGTCCGCGCCGCTCCGCTCCGGAACCCCGCGCCGACTCTAGCGCCGCGGCCCCACCCCGGGAACGACCCGGGGGAGGCCCGGGTACGACGCGGGCGGGCGCGGATCCGCGGGGGTGACATCGGGGGGGGGGGGTGGTGCGAACGCCTCCGGACAGCAGACAGCCCGCGGGCTGCTCCTCCGCGCCGGCCCGTGCACTGGCCGGGCGCCGAGGCACCGGGGATGTTCCGGTGAGCCCGCGGGCCGGGTGACTGCTGTGGATTTCGCCTGCCGGAGGCCTCGGGCCTCTCCCTGCGCAGGCAGGGGCGGCTCTAGCGAGCAGCCACCTCACGCATCCTGAAGGAACTCAACTCAGGATCACCTCCTTTCAGTGTGCCGCCACGATAGGCAGCCCACCGCGGGGAGGGCAACGGATTATTCGCGGCCACCGTTGGTCCGCGGCCACCGTCCGGGCGTCCGCCGGGCGGTGGCCGCGCCCGGTCAGGCGGACTTGATCTGGTTCTCGAACTTGGAGAAGTCGATGGTGTTGTCGGCCGGCGGGGCCTGGACGGTGATCGGCTTGTCGAAGTCGCTGAAGTCGACGCTGCCGTTGCCGTCCTTGGCGCCGGTGTGCTCGATCCGGACGGGGTACGGCTTGCCCTCGGTGGCGACGTGGATGGTGGACACCTCGCCCTTGGTGTCGGTGACCTTGAGGCTGAAGGTCTTCACGCCGTTGACGGTGCCGGCGGAGCCCTTCTCGGCCTTGCCGTCCGAGCCGTCGTCCTCGACGATCTTCTTGCTGAACTCGGCGAGGTTGCAGACGGAGGCGAGCGACTGCATCTTCGGGTCGGTGGCCGGACCGGTCAGGTAGCGGCCCTTGAACAGCTCCGCGGCCTGGGCGCCGTTCGGGCCGCCGAGGTTGGTCCAGAACGCCTTGTCGGGCTTGACGTAGGTGGTCTTGCCGTCGCTGATGATCTCGAACTGGCCCTTGTCCCCGGCGGACATAGTGCCGTTGCACTGGCCCTTGGTGTCCACGGCCAGGTTGAACTCGGTCTTGCCGTCCTCGTCGACGATCGAGCCGGCGATCTTGAGGGAGGTGGCGCCGGCGAGGGCGTCCTTGGCCTGCTTCTCGATGTCCTGCGCGCTCAGCTTGTCGGTGTCGAGCTTCTGCGGGGCCGCCGCGGCGCCCGCGCCGGTCTTGGCGTCGCCCTTGGTGTCGCCCTTGTTGTCGCCGCATGCGGCGGTGCCCGCCGCCAGGAGCAGGCAGATCGCGGCGGTGCTGGCCAGGCGCTTCGACAGCATGAGGTGCTTCCTAATCCGGGCGCGGCCCGGCCGCCCCCAACTGGATGAATTTTTCCTCAGTATGGTCGAGGCCACGGACAGCAGATCTTGGAACGGGCCCCCGTTACAGCTTCGTGGCAGGACCGTGGCCTCGCTTTGCCCGGGGAACGCGAAAGGCCCGGAGGACGGATCCTCCGGGCCTTTCGTGCTACTGAGTAGCGGGGACAGGATTTGAACCTGCGACCTCTGGGTTATGAGCCCAGCGAGCTACCGAGCTGCTCCACCCCGCGTCGGTGAACACAACAATACGGGGAAGTCGCCGCGATGGGAAATCGCTTCTCCGGCGCCCCTCGCGGGCGGCCCGGAGGGGAACCCCCCTCAGACGGTCCGGGCGGCCCGGCCGGCACGCCCCCCGCCGGGCTCCGGTCCCCGGCGCGACGCGTGCCGGGTGGTCCGGGCCCGGGCCCAGGCGGCGAAGCAGACCAGCGCGGCGAAGCACGGCACCATCAGCACGCCGTAGACCACCAGGAAGCCGTCCGTCCCGAGGTCGGCGGCGGCGTTCCAGGTGCCGTGCAGGGCCATCGCGGAGAGCAGCCCGAGCGGTGCGGCCAGCCGGGAGAGCCACCGCCGGCCGCTGGTGAGGGCGACGGCCAGGCCGATCCCGGTGAGCGCGGTGAACAGCGGGTGCGCGAAGGGGGAGAGCAGCGCCCGCAGTACGAAGGTCTGCACGGTGCTGTCGAAGTCGCGCAGGCTGGGCGGGTCGCCGAGGCCGATGCTGTCCAGCCGCTGCCGCTGGTCGCTGGTGAAGGCCCGGCCCAGGTAGAGGGCGTTCTCGGTGAAGGCGAAGCCGCAGGCGGTCATCCCGCCGAGCACCACCCCGGCGGCCAGGGTGCGCGGCCGTGAGCGGCGGTGCGGGCCGGTGCCGGAGGCCGGGGCCGGGCACAGGTACGGCAGCGGGCGCAGGTACGGGCGCAGCCGGAGCCGGCCGGGGGCGGCCGGGCGGTGCGGGTGGGGCCGGGGGACCCGGGCCGCCGGCAGGCGGCGCAGCAGCGGGTCGCAGGGCCGCCCGGTGCGCCGGCCGTGGCAGCGCAGCCGCTGGCCGAGCGGCAGCAGCAGCACCAGCAGGGCGGTGGCCTTGGCGGTCTCCTCGATCACCGGGGTGGCGATGCCGGCGCCGAGCAGCTCGCCGAGCGCGCCCTGGTGGGCGGTGAGGTAGCTGGCGGTCCAGTTGTTGGCGAGGATGGCGACGGTGGTGGCCGCGCAGGCGCCCCAGCCGAGGCAGAACACGGTGTGCCGCAGTGGCACCCGGGCGGTCAGGTTGAGCCAGGCCAGGGCGCCGAGCACGAACGGCAGCGGCACCATCGCGAGGCCAATCCCGACCAGCAGCCCGACGGTGCCGGTCTGCCGCTGGACGAGGTGCAGGATCAGCACTCCGCAGCCGACCAGGGTGAGTACGGCGGTCGCGGTGACCGAGGAGAGCGCCACCGACCGCCCGCGCCGGGGCGGCGGGGCCGGGGCCGTGGGGAACGGGGCGTCCGGCCGGGACAGCGGACGCCGGGCCCTACGCTTCCGGGGCCCCGGGATGGTCCGGGTGTCTCCGGTGCGCGGGCCGGTCTCCGGTGCGTCGGCGGCGGCCTGGACGGTGGCCCGGGACCCGCCGCCGGACGGACTGCCCATGCGGCACAGGGTAGGCCACCGCACCCCCGGGTCGGGAGGACTCGGGACGAGTCGTCCGTCCGGGGCGCGCCCGAACGGTCAGCGTGCGGTGGCCTGTTCGAATTCCTGGCGGGGGTTCAGCGGCGGCGGAACAGCAGGTCGTGGACGACGTGGCCCTTGGCCAGTCCGGCCCGCTCGAACTTGGTGACCGGGCGCCAGTCCGGTCGCGGCGCGTAGCCCGGGACGCTGCCGTCCGGGTGGTCCGCGGGCTCCAGCCAGCCGGTGCCGTCGCCCTCGGGGTGCAGGTTCTCCAGCTCCGGGGAGTCGGACAGCACGGCGAGCATCTGCTCCGCGTACGGCTCCCAGTCCGTCGCGCAGTGCACCAGGGCGCCGGGTGCGAGCCGGGGCAGCACGAGGTCCAGGAAGGACGGCTGGACCAGCCGCCGCTTGTGGTGCTTGGGCTTGGGCCACGGGTCGGCGAAGTAGACCCGCAGGCCGGCCAGCGAGGCGTCCGGCAGCATGTCGCGCAGCAGGATCACGGCGTCACCGGCGGCCAGCCGGACGTTCTGCGACCCGTCGCGCTCCAGCATGCCCAGCAGGTTGCCGTGGCCGGGGGTGTGGACGTCGGCGGCGAGGATGCCCGCGGACGGGTCGGCGGCGGCCATGGCGGCGGTGGTCTCGCCCATGCCGAAGCCGATCTCCAGGGTGACCGGCAGCCCGCCGAACAGCTGCCGCAGGTCGAGCGGGCTGCCGTCGATCGGTATGCCGTACGTCTCCCAGCCCCGGTCCAGGGCGCCCGCCTGGGCGTTGGTCATCCGGCCCCGGCGCGGCTGGAAGCTGCGGATGCGCCGCTCGCGGTGCTGGGCCTCGGTGGCCTTGTGCGGGTACATCGGCGCGGGGTAGCCGGCCGGCGCGGCGGACAGCCGGGCGGACGGCGAGGGCTGGGGGATCGGGGCGGTGGCAGTCACAATCACCCGAGTCTACGGGGCCGCCGGCGGCGCCCGGCGGGGCCTGTGACGCGGCTCATCCGCCGGCCTCCAGCGCGGCCAGCGCGCGGCGGGCCACCTCGCGGCCGATCGGCAGCGAGGCCGTCGCGGCGGGGGAGGGCGCGTTCAGCACGTGCACCGTCCGGCGCGGGGAGCGCGGGTCGGCCGGGTCGAAGCCGGCGAAGGCGAAGTCGTCCAGCAGCGAGCCGTCCCGGGCGACGGCCTGGGCCCGCACGCCGGCGCCGGCCGGCACCAGGTCCTCGGCGGTGACGGCGGGCAGCAGCCGCCGGACGGCTTCGGTGAACGCCCGCTTGGACAGCGAGCGGTGCAACTCGCCCAGCTCGTACCGCCAGTGCCGCCGGGCGATCCGCCAGGCACCGGGGAAGGCCAGCGTGCCGGCCAGGTCGCGCGGCCGGACGGTGCGCCAGTCGTACCCCTCGCGGGCGAGGGCGGGCACCGCGTTCGGGCCGACGTGCACGCCGCCGTCGACGCCCCGGGTGAGGTGCACGCCCAGGAACGGGAAGGCCGGGTCGGGCACCGGGTAGACCAGGCCGCGCACCAGGCCCCGCCGGCCCTCGGCCAGTTCGTGGTACTCGCCGCGGAACGGCACGATCCGCACGCCGGGGTCGTCGCCGGCCAGCCGGGCGATCCGGTCGCTGTGCAGCCCGGCGCAGTTCACCAGCACCCGGCAGCGCAGCTCCCCGTCGGAGGTCCGCACCGTCACGCCGTCCGCCCGGCGGTGCACGGCGCGGAGCTCGCAGCCGGGGAGCAGCCGGGCGCCGGCCTCCCGGGCGAGCCGGGCGTAGGCGATCGCGACGGCGGGGAAGTCGCAGATGCCGGTGGTGCCGACGTGCAGCCCGGCCAGTCCGGTGACCTCCGGTTCGTACCGGGTGATCCCGGCCCGGTCCAGCTCGGTGACCGGGATGCCGTTCGCCCGCCCGCGTCCGGCCAGCGCGGCCAGCCGGGGCAGCTCCCGTTCGTCGGTGGCCACGATCAGCTTGCCGGTGACCTCGTGCCGGACGCCCTGTTCCCGGCAGAACGCCACCAGTTCGGCGGCGCCCGTCACCGCGTAGCGGGCCTTGTACGAGCCGGGGCGGTAGTAGACGCCGCTGTGGATCACCCCGCTGTTGCGGCCGGTCTGGTGCGCGGCGAAGCCGGGCTCCTTCTCCAGCACCGCCAGTCGCAGGCCCGGTCGGGCCCGGGTCAGCGCGTACGCCGTGGCCAGGCCGACGATCCCGCCGCCCACCACCAGCACGTCGACGTCGTGCGCCACCGCCAGCTCCTCGCCGTCCGTCCGCCCCCCGCCGCCGATGCTGCCACGCGGGGCGGGCCGGGTCGAGGGCGCGCCGGGCCCGGGGCGGGCGGCCCCCCGACCGCCCGTCCCGGGCCCGGCGCTCCGGCGGTTCAGGCCTCCCAGGGCCAGCGGGCGTCCCGCCCGGCCTCCAGCAGCGGGATGAGCCGGAACGCGGCGTCGCCGAGGCCGCCGAAGGTGTGCCGGTTCGCGCCGCCGCTGGGGCCGTGGCCGAGGGCGTAGCCGGCCAGGTTCCAGGTGTAGACGGGCACCGCGGCCGGCACCGCGGCGAGCGGGTCGCGGCCCCAGCGGCCGGGGCCGGTCTGCTCGTCGGTGACGATCACCACCCGGTCGTGGCCGCGGTAGTGCGCGCGGACGGCGTCCGCGGTGTCGGTGCCGCCGAGGCTGGAGAAGCGCTCCAGCACCCGCAGCACGGCCTCGCCCCGGGCGACCGGCACCACCCGGCTGGTGCTGCCGAACTCGACCAGGTCGGCGTCGGCGGCGCGGACCTTCAGCGCGGTGCCGAAGATCGCCGCCGAGTCGGCCCGGTTGAGCTGGGTCGGGCCGTCGGGCCGGTCGAACATCGAGCCGGAACGGTCCACCAGGATCAGCGTCCGGCCGGGCAGCGCGGGCACGTTGGCGAGCGAGTGGGAGAGCGCGGTCTCCAGCGCGTGCCCCCAGCGCAGCGACGGGGCCTGCCGGTGGGCGGCCAGGTACCGGAACGGGAACTGGCGCGAGCGCCGGACCTCCCCCGGGTCGGCGATCCGCCGGGCGACGTCGGCCGCGACCGCGTCCGACACCCCGGCCCGGTCGAAGTTGCGCAGGTTGCGCACCAGCGCCATCGAGCCCATCGACGGGATGACGGCCTCCCAGACGGCCGCGTCCAGCGGGCCCTGCAGCCAGCCTGCCAGCGCCTCCCAGGTCAGCCCGCCGGCGGCCACCCGCTCGGCGCCGCCGGGCCCCGTCACGGCGTCCCGCCGCTCGCCGACCGGCAGCGCGAGCAGTTCGCGGTTGGCGGTCAGCAGCGGGTCGGACGCGGGCGGGACGGCCTCCTCCGGCCGGTGCCGGCGGTCCAGCGCGTGCGCGAACAGGGCCCCCTGCCAGGGCTTCGCCGGGTCCGGGGCCGGGTGCGTCAGCTCCAGGACGTCACCGAAGCGGTAGCCCTTGCCCGGGGTGTCGTACTTCAGCAGCGCGCGGGCGTCGTAGAGGCGGCGGACGGCGTCCGCGACGCCGCGCTTGAGCGGCTTGGGCAGCGCCCGGCCGTAGCGCGAGGTCCAGTACGCGAGCAGCTCGCCGGGCTCGTCGGGGCGCCGCAGCACCGCGTCGACGGCCTGCCGGGAGTGGCCGTGGGCACCGGCGTCCAGCCGGGCCCGGGTGAACTCGGCGGCGCCGACCAGTGCGGCGGTCCGGAGCTGGGCGCCGTGGCGCAGCCAGCGCAGCAGCCCGAGGGTCCACTCGGGATCGGCGACGGCGAGTTCGCGCACCAGCGCGGCGTACCGGTCGTCGCGGTCGTCGGCGCGCTCGTGGAAGGTGTCCTGGCCGACGGTGTTGGCGACGGCGAGTAGGAAGAGCTCGGACCTGCGGTCCCGGACGTGGCCGGTGCCGCCGTTGTGGTTGCGGGCGCGCCGGCCGGTGGTGGAGACCGGCGAGGCCGGTGCGGCCTTGGCCTTGCGGACGTTGAATCGGGACATCGCGAAGCCCCCCTGGCCTGCTGGTTCGGAGCGGGAGGGAGGCGTGGCGGAGAGAGGGGTGCCCGAGATCGTGCCGGCCCGGAGGCCGACGTCGGCGGAGGTGTATGCCTTGTGCTCTACCCGGATTGAGCTAGCGGCCGCGCTCGCGCACGGCACGCCCGGGACTCGAACCCGGAACCGCAAGATCCGAAGTAACCCCCGCCTGCGCACCGGGCACCCCGGCGCTCAGCCCCCCGAGATCGGAGTCGGCCGCGGTCGATGGAGATCCGGCTTCAACGCGCCCCACGGGGGCACTCGACCGAAGTAACCGCTGCCGGCGCACCGGGAGGTGCGGAAAACGTATTCACGTGTGGGTGTCCAGAGATCGAAGGCGGCTGAGGTGACGTAGCTGCTCTGGCCACTGAGCTACACCGGCCCGAAGCCGGTGACGGGATTCGAACCCGCGACCTGCCCATTAGGAGTGGAAGTAACCCCGGCCTGCGCACCTGGACGAGAGAGACCATAGCCAGGCCCCTCCCGCCGGTGCATCCGAATTACCGCCGGGAGCCTCCCCGTCAGGCCGGGGCGACCGTCACCGCGCGGGCGCGTTCGGCGAGTTCGCGCACCCGGCGCTCGCCGTGGAAGGGCTCCAGGCGGCGCAGCATCTCCACCACGTACTCCCGGCTGCGCTGGGAGGAGATCCGGCCGGCCACCTCGATGGCGCGTTCGCCGGCGGCGACGGCGGCGTCCAGGTTGCCGGCCTCGGCCTCGGCCATCGCCGAGACCACCAGCCGCAGTCCGTGCGAGCGGACGTAGCCCTCGGTGGGCTTGGCCAGCGCCTCCCGGGTGAACTGGCGGACCTTGGCGGGCACTCCGAGGTCGCGGAAGCACTCGGCGGCGTCGGCGGCGAGGCGGTCGTAGGCGTAGAAGTCGATCCACGCCGGATCGGGATCCCCGGCGCGCGCCCGCTCGAGCGCGCTCTCCGCGGCACCGAGCGCCGTCGCGCACGCCGCCGCGTTGCGGGCCTTGGCCTGGGCCCGCGCCTCCACCAGGTGGAAGAAGCTCATCGTCCGGGCGGTCGCCAGGCCCCGGTTGCGCTCCAGGGCGGCCTGGGCGAGGTCCACCGCCTCCTCGGCGAAGCCCCGGTACCCGGCCTGCAGGCTCATCGAGGCGAGCACGTAGCCGCCGAGCGGCACGTCGGCGGCGGCCCGGGCGAGCCGCAGGGCCTGGATGTAGTAGCGCTGGGCCGCCTCGTGCTGCCCGGTGTCGAAGGCCATCCACCCGGCCAGCCTGGTCAGTTCGGCGGTCGCGCCGAACAGCGCCCGGCCCACGGTGTCGCTGTACGAGGCGAGCAGCAGCGGGGCCGCCTCGACCCGCAGGCACTCCGGCACCATGGACGAACGCCAGTCCCCGCCACCGTACTTGGAGTCCCAGCGGCGGGCCTCCTGGGCGGCCTCGCGGAGCTTGGCGGCGTCCGAGTGGCCGACCCGGTAGGAGGAGGCGTCGCTGGGGGAGCGCGGCACCTCGCGGGCCACCGAGCCGTCCGCCGGGGTGATCAGCCAGCGCGAGACGGGCGTCGCGTAGGCGGCCACCGAGAAGGTGCCGGCCAGGCTGTCGCTCCAGCGTCCGCCGCCGGGGCCGCGGCGCAGGTCGAGGTCGACCCGCCACAGGTCGGTGGCGGAGCGGACGGCCTCGGCGACGTCGCGCGGGAAGGCCAGGCCGAGTTCGGGGGCCGGGTCGGTGTCGCCGAGCCCGATCTCCTCCAGCGGTACCGGGCGGCCGAGTTTGCCGCCGATGGCGGTGGCGATCAGGTGCGGGACGGGCCCCTGCGGGACCATCCCCTTGCTGACCCAGCGGGCCACCGAGGTCTTGTCGTACCGCAGCGTCAGACCGCGCTGGGCGCCGAGGTCGTTGACCCGGCGGGCCAGTCCGGCGTTGCTGATCTGGGCGAGGGTCAGGAGCGTGCCGAGCCGTTCGTTCGGTCCTCGTGGGCTGACGGTCATGGTGGCGGCGGCACCTCCTGCGGCCTTGTGCGCGGGGCCCGGGCGGCACCGGGCCGTAGCTGCTGTACCTAGAGTAGTCGGACGCGTTCCGACGGTTAAGAGGCCGCATTCCGGATGGCGGGATCGCGCACCCGGCGGTGTCGCGCGGGCCGGGCGCCGGGGTTGGTCCGGACCACTCGGCGCGGGTGGGTATTACCGCGCGCCGGAGCGTCGTGCTCCGGTCCCGTGTTCACGTGCGCCCGGCCGTGCCCCCTGGCCCGACCGGCTGGTCGGCGATTCGCTGGTGCCCGTGGGTCGGCCCGCCGTCGAGGACCCGGCGGGCCGGGGGACACCGCCGCCTCCATCCCCGCGGGCGGTGGCTGGGTCCGGGAGGGCGTGCGGACGCCCTCCCGGACCGGGCGACGCCTTTCGGCCATCTCGCGATGCCCATGCCAAGGCGGTGCGGGGGGCGGTCCGGGCCGGGGAGGGGGAGGCCCGGCCCGCCCCGTCACGTGCGTGAGCACGTCAACACCCTTCGGTGGCAAGGGGATCGGCCACGGAACCGGAACCCCCGACACCTGCCACGGATGCGCCGACCGGTGGCACGATGTCTCCTGACGGCGCGCCGGAAACGGGGCGGCCGCCACGGCACGCCGCGGACCGGCGAGGAGCCGCCCGGCGGTGGACGCGCCGCTCGGGTGGAGGTCCTCGTCGGGTGGAGGCGCGATGCGGTGGCTGACGGGCTGGAGCACGGGCGCGCTCCGGGCGGGCACGCCCGCGCACGAGACGCCCGGAACGGTCGCGCCGATCGCCGCGCGCCCCCTGTGGACCGGCCCCGACCCGCTCTGGGCCGTCGGCGACTGGCGCCCCGAGGAGATCCGCCTCGCCACGCTCCGCCCCGGCGCGCCCGCCACCGTCACCACGGGCCCCACCGCGCCCGACCCCGTCGAGGACACCCCCGCCACCACCCGCCTCGCCGTCCTCGGCCACTGCGGCGCCACCGACGCAGAACTCGCCGCCGGCCTCGCCGCCGCCCGCGGCGGAGCCGTCCGCCACCTCACCGCCTGGCCCGGCAGCTACACCGTCGTGCTGCGCACCGGCACCCGCTCCACCCTGCTGCTCACCGACCTGGCCGGCGCCCAGCCCGTCTTCCACACCCCCTGGGCCGGCGGCACCGCCTACGCCACCGCCGCCCTCCCGCTCGCCGACCTGGTCGGCGCCCCGCTGGACACCGGCCACCTGGCCGCCCGGCTCGCCTGCCCCGAATCGCCCGAGGCGCTCGGCAGCGGCACCCCGTACCTGGGCGTCCAGCAGGTGCCGCCCGGCCACGTGCTCGCCGTCCGCGGCGGCCGTCCCTACCTGTCCGCGTACGACGATCCCGCCGTCCGCGAGCAGCCGCGCGACGAGGCGCCCGCGGTCCGCGAACTCACCCGCGCGCTGCTGGAGTCCGTCCGCTCCCGGGTCCGCACCACCGCGCCCGCGCCGCCCTCCGGCGCCGCCGCCCGCGCCCGGCTCGGCGTCGACCTCTCCTACGGGACCGCCTCCGCCACCGTCGCCCTGCTGGCCGCCGCCGTCCCGCTGCCGCCCGCACCCGCGAGCGCCGCGCCCGGGCCCGGCGCGGGCGGCGCCGGCGTCGCCAGGAACGGCGCGGTCAAGGGCTCCTGGGCCCGCGCCGCGGCCCGGGAGCCCGCCCCGCCGGAACAGCTGGCCGCCGTCACGCTCGGCGAGACCGAGCCGCCGACCACCCTGGCGCTCGCCCCCGACACCCCCCGGCTGCGGCACACCGTGCTCGACCCCGGCCCCGGGACCCTCCCGTACGCCGGGCTGCGGGCCGACGCCCCGGCCGGCCGGCTGACCGACGAGCCGGGCCCCGAGCTCGTCGCGGCCTCCCGCGCCGAGGCCCGCTTCGACGTCGGCGGCACCGACCACCTCACCGGCTACGGCGCCCGGCAGGTCCTGGACGGGCACCCCGCCCGGCTCGCCGACCTGATCCGGGCCGGGCGCCCGCGCGAGCTGCTGCCCCCGGTCGCCGCACTGGCCGGGGCGGACCGCGCCGTCGCGGGGGTGCTGACCGGGGCGCTGCGCACCCCGCTCACCGTGGTCCGGGCCGCCCACCGGCTCTCCCGGGTCCGGTACGCCGAGGCGCTGGACGACGCGGCGGCCAAGCTGACGGCCCGGCACGTCCCGGGCGGGGCTGGCACGGCGGGGGACCGCTCTGCCGGTGACCTCGCCTGGTGCGTCCCCGGCCCGGCCGCCCGCTGGCTCTCCGACGAGGCGCTCTCCTCGGTCGCCCTGCGGCTCCGACTGGCGGCGCGCCGACCGGCGCCCGAGGAACATCCAGGCGCGCACCGCGCCCGGCACGCCCTCCACCGGCACGCGCGCTCCTACCGCACGCTCGTCCACGCCGCCGAGCAGCCCGGCCAGCGGCTGCACGCGCCGTTCCTCGACAACCAGGTGGTCCGCGCCGCCCGGCTGCTCCCCGACGACGTCCGGCTCCAGCCCGGCGCCCGGCACGCCCTGCTGCACGCCGTGCTCACCGGCGCCGGACGCACCGACCTGCCCCCCGACTGGGGCCGCGGACCGCGCCCCGACCGCACCGCCCCCGCCCGGGCCGGCCTGCGCCTCGCCGCGGACGGCATCGCCGAGCTCTTCGACGCCCCGCTGCTCGCCGAGGCGGGCCTGATCGACCTCTCCGCCGTCCGGGCCGGCCTCACCGACCCCGCGACCCCGCTCTCCCCGGCGGCCCTCGCCGGCCTCGCGGAGCTGGTCTCGACCGAGCTCTGGCTCCGCCGGGTGCGGGCCCGCCGCCACGGCGCCTGCTGGACGGGCCTGCCGGTGGCCCGCCCGCCGGCGCTGGCCCCGGTCCGGTTCGGCTGACCGCCGGCGGGCGGCGCGGATCAGCCGGGTGGGCG
Organism: Kitasatospora sp. NPDC004745; assembly: GCF_042873275.1. Classification (NCBI taxonomy): domain Bacteria; kingdom Bacillati; phylum Actinomycetota; class Actinomycetes; order Kitasatosporales; family Streptomycetaceae; genus Kitasatospora; species Kitasatospora sp. NPDC004745. The sequence continues at coordinate 59,659 of NZ_JBIALK010000039.1, forward strand.
CGGGTCCGGCGGTCCGGTGCGCGGTCGGCCCGCCGCGGCGCGCCCGGTCCGGGACGGCGGGGCTCGGGGCCGGCGCCGGGCGATGATGGCGGGGCGGAGCCGGTCCGCGGGTGAGGAGGTCGTGGTGGCCAGCGTGAGCGCGGAGGAGTCCGTACCCGTGGTGCTGTCGGTGCTGGGTCGGCCGCCGACGGGCCGGCCGCCGGGGGTGCTGGCCGCGTGCGACGGGTCGGACGGGTCGTTGTGGGCCCTGGACCGGGCGATGACCGAGGCGGAGCTCTTCGGCCTGCCGCTGTACGTGCTCGCCGTGGTCAACCCGGCGCCGGCCGGCTATCCGCCCGGGATGGCGGAGCTGGTGCAGGAGAGCGTGGAGACGCTGGTCGAGAGCATGGCGGACGGGCTGCGCCGTGCGGTGGCGGCGGTTCAGCGGCAGCGCGCCGAGCCGTTCGCCGGGGAGATGTCGCTGCACGTGGTGCTGGGGAACGTGATCGAGGTGCTGCTGGAGGCGTCGACCCGGCAGCACACCATGGTGCTGGGCACGCGGGGGAACGGGGGCTTCGCCCGGCTGCTGCTGGGTTCGGTGAGCGCGGCGGCCGTGCACCACGCGGCCTGCCCGGTGCTGGTGGTCCCGGCGCCCGTCGAGGCCTGACCGCGGACGGACGGTCGCCCGGGCGGACGGACCACCGGACCACCGGACCACCGGACCACCGGGCAGTCGGGCAGTCGGGCAGAGGGACGGCCGGCCGGCGGTGTCGGGAATGTACCGAGATGGTTCATCGTTCACCTATCCCGACAAGCGTCCCCCGCCCCCACCCCTGGAGCCCCCTTCATGAAGGTCGAGATCTGGTCCGACATCGCCTGCCCCTGGTGCTACATCGGTAAGCGCCGTTTCGAGGAGGCGCTGGAGGGCTTCCCGGGCCGGGAGGGCGTCGAGGTGGTCTACCGGCCGTACCAGCTCGTCCCGGACGCGCCCGCGACGGCGAGCCCGCACCGCGCCTGGCTGGCCGAGCGCTACGGCCCGCAGTCCGTGGCGATGGACGCCCGGGTGGCCGAGCTGGGGCTGGCGGAGGGCATCGCCTACGACTTCGACGCCGCGCTGCACGCCAACACCTTCCTGGGCCACCGCCTGCTGCACCTCGCCGAGACCGAGTACGGCCCGGCCGCCCAGGGGCGGCTGAAGGAGGCCCTGCTGAAGGCGCACTTCACCGACGGCGTCGACGTCGGCGACCGCGCCGCGCTGGCGGACGTCGCGGTGTCCGCCGGACTCGACCGGGACCGCGTGACGGCCTACCTGGCCGGCGAGGAGGGCGCCGACGAGGTCCGGGCCCAGCTGGCCGAGGCCCGGGAGCTGGGCATCACCGCCGTGCCGACCTTCGTGTTCGAGGGCAAGTGGGCGGTGCAGGGCGGTCAGGAGGCCGACACCTTCCGCAAGGTGCTGGAGCAGGTCGCCGCCGAGATCGGCGAGCGCCGGCCGGCCCCGGTGCAGGTCGCCCCGGCCGGGGAGGCCTGCGCGGACGGCGCCTGCGCGATCTGACCCGACCCGTCCCGCCCGCCCCGGTCCGACCGGGGCCGCTGACGCACCCCGCCGGGGCCCGCCTCAGGAACACCTGAAGCGGGCCTCGGCCCAGTCCGCCACGTTCAGCGCCGACCAGACCCCGTGCACCGGTGTGACCACCAGCCGGATCGACCGCTGCCCGGCCAGCGGTACGTGCACCGGGACGGCGTCCTCCCCGGCGGCCAACGGGCGGGAGCGCCACAGGACGTCGCCGTCACCGCCCTGGACGGTGAAGACCACGCCGCCGGGCGACAGGGTGGTGTCGTCGACCCCGGCGACGGCGTCGAAGGACGTGCAGCCGCGGTTGAGGTCGATCACGGTGGTCGCCGGGGCGCGCACGGTCACGGCGTGCGGGTGGCGGTCACCGGCGATCCAGGCCCCGGCGCGCTGCCAGAACCAGTCGCTGCCGTTCTGCCGGATGCTGGGCCCCTCCGGCGGCACCCGGTTCCGGCCGGGCTTGACCACGGGCAGCGAGTCGGCCCAGAAGTCGGTGGGAGCCGGCGGCGAGGGCGGGACGACGGTCGGGGTGGGCACCGGTGGCACGGTCGGCACGGGGACGTCCGGCGGCTCGGGGGTGGGGACGGCCGGCACGGTCGGCGTCGGCACGGGGGACGCGACCGGGGTCGGCTCCGGCTCCGGGGTGCGGGTCGGCTCCGGGGCCGGCGTGGCCCGCGGGGTGAGCGGTGCGGCCTTCGGCCTCGTCGGCGCCGCGGTCGGGGTGGGAGCGGGGGCGCGCGTCGGCCGGGTGACCGGCTCGGCGACCGGGCTCGGCGCGGGCGGCTCCGGCTCCGGTTCGGCACTGCTCGGGGCCGGCGCGGGGACGGGCGGCGCGGGGGAGGGCGCCACCGGACTCGGGGCGGCCGGGGCGCTGGTGACGGCGGGAGCCGCCGCCGGGGGCAGCGGTTCGGAGGATCCGGTGAGCGCGTACGCGGCGACGGCGGCCGCGGCCACCGCGACGGCGGCGGCGATCCCGGCCTTGGCGGCGGCGCCCAGGCCCTCGGCGGCCGCGGCGGCCGCGCCACCACCACCGCCGGAGCCCGCGGTGGCGCCCGCGCCGGCCGCCGCGGCGCCGGTACCGGCGCCGGCCGAACCGGAGGTCGCCGCAGCCCCGCCGGCCACCGCCCCGCCGACCGCGGCGGCCCCGCCGACGGCGGCCGCCGCGGCGCCGAGCCCGCCGGCCCCGACCCAGACGAGCACGCCGCCGGGCAGCAGCGCGCGCAGGCCGGTGTTGATCTCGGTCAGTTCCAGGCAGGCGGCCGTGCAGCGGTCGCACTCCTGGAGGTGCCGCCCGACCTCCGCCGAGGCGCGCTTGCGCAGCGAGCCGCGGGCGTACGCGCCGAGCCGGTTGGCGTACGCCGCGCAGGAGCCGTCCTGGCTGCCGGAGATGTGGGCCTGCAGGAAGCCGGCGGCGAGCCGGTCGCGGGCCCGGTGGGCCTGGACGGCGGTGGCGTTGGCGGTCTTGCCGAGCATCACCGCGACGGTCTTCGGCGACTCCCGCTCGACCTCGGTGTGCCAGAGCACCACCCGGTCGTCCTCGGGGAGTTCGGCGTACGCCTGCATGACCATGCGCTGGTCGGCCATCGCCATCGCCCAGGCGTCGGCGCCCGGGTCGGCGAGGTCGAGGTCGACGACGGCGGCCGAGGTCTGGGCGAACACGCCGAAGTCGTCGACGAGTTGTTCGCGCCGCTCGCTGCGGGTCCAGGCCGCGGCGACGTTGCGCACGGCCGTCAGCAGGTAGGCGCGGACGGCGAACTCCGGGCCCTTGCCCGCCCTGAGGGCCTGCAGGGTGCGGGCGAACACCTCGCCCGCGAGGTCCTCGGCGGTGAAGCTGTCCCGGCAGCAGGTGCGGGCGTAGCGGCGGACGGATTCGGCGTGCCGCCGGTAGATCTCCTCGTACGCGGTGTCGTCGCCGGCCCGGACCAGGGCGGTCAACTCGGCGTCGGAGGGCGGCCGCTCGCCGTCGACCGGGTCGGCGGGGGCGGGCACGGTGGGGCGGGCCGGGCGGCCGCCGCCGACGAAGGCCTCCGGGGCCACACCGCCCCGGCCGGCCGGGGCCTGGCCGGGCACCCGGCCGGTGGGCAGCGCGGCGGCGGAGGCGGAGAGCGACTCACGGCTGGGCATGCCGGCCTGGTCGGGGACCTGTCCGGTGGTCGGGCCGGGGGCGCCGGGCGCCTGGGCGTGGCCCGGCCCGTGGGCGGGGCCGCCGGAGGCGGCGGCGGGCCCGTCGGCCGGACGGCCCGGCCGTCCTCCGGGGAGTCCTCCGGACGGACCGAAGTCGAGGCCGTACCCGTACTCGTTCTGTTCCTCGGCGCTCACAACGGACCCCAGACTCCACGACAGCCCCCGAAGCGTGGCAGAGCGTGCGGGAGCGCGTGGGCGCGCTGTTCCCCGCTGTACGGCGCCGACGGCGCGCGAAGGGCGCGCATCGGGACATTGGCTCCAACCACGGGCAAAGGATGGCATAGCGCAGAGGGGGGCGGTAGCCGGACCCACTCTTCCGAGGGGTGGTCGCGGATGTGTTCGCCCGGCGCGCGGCCGCGGGGTGCGCGTCGCGGTCATCCGGCGCGCCTCGCCGGAGCGCGCGCCGGTCAATCGTCCAACTCCCTTGCCCGCCGGGCCCGTGGGCCGACCCGGCGGTGCCGCGTCAGCGCGCCCGCAGGCCGTCCAGCAGGATCTCCAGCAGACGGTCCGAAGGCCCGGACGGCGGTTGACCCTCCGTCTGCGGAGCACCGGCCGAGAAGCCGGCCGCGTGCGCCGGCACCGTGCGGGCCGCGTGCACCGGGACCGAGGCGGTGAGCACCAGCACCACGTCCGACACCGTGACGCCGGGCCGCAGTTCGCCCGCCGCACCGGCCCGGGCGACCAGCGCCGCCAGCAGCTGGAGCAGCAGCCGCGGATCGGCGTCCGCCGCCGACGGCTCGGCGGCCGCACCGCCCTGGGCGTCATCGCCGCGCAGGTCGAACCGGACGGCGGCGGGTTCGGTGACCCGCTGCCCGGGCACCCGGCCCAGCTCCTCCGCGTACCGGAACGCCTCCGGCGGCAACAGCCGCCCGGCACCGGTGTGCACCGCGCGGGCCAGGTAGCCGGCGAGTGACTCCCACGCGCCGTCGCCGCCGTAGAGCGACTCCCGCGCCTGGGCCGTCAGCCAGGCCACCTCCTCGGCGGCGATCCGCTGGACCAGCACCTCCTTGCTCGGGAAGCGCCGGTAGACCGTCCCGACGCCCACCCCGGCCCGCCGCGCGACCTCCTCCATGGGCGCGCCGTAGCCGAACTCGCCGAACACCTCGCGGGCGGCCCGCAGCACGCTTTCCAGGTTCCGCCGGGCGTCCACCCGCAGCCTGGCCCCGGGTACGGGCGCGACGGCCTGCGGCAGCTCCGACCGGTAGGGGACGGCCGCGTAGGCCGTCCCGGTGTGCGGCGTCAGGTCCACCGGGCCGCGTTGCTCCGGCACCATGCCCTGACCGGTGTGCGGTGCACCCGCCCGTCCCAACACCTGCTCCTGTTCCATCATCCCAACTCTCCCCCGCAGGCGCCCGAACCCGGACCCTGTCGTCGCCCGCCCCTGCACCCCCCGGTGCAGCTCAGCCCGTCATTGATGACCCGATGACCCATCGCTCGTGCCGCCCGTCCCGTCCCTGGTGACCACGGTTCGTGCCGCCGGTCCGGTTCGCGTCCGGCCCGGCGCGTCGGCACCGTCCGGGGCCTCGTCCGGGAACTACCCTTCCCCGGATGACTGTCCCGCAGTCGGGTTCTCGTGCCAACGCTGGAACTGGCCGTAGTGGCCGCTCCACGGTGCGTCGCCGCCGATTGTCATGGCGGTAGCCGCTCCAGCACACAATCCGACCATAGTTCACGGCCGTTCGCGGCCGAAAGTGCGTCAGAAAGTCGCCCGGGCAGCACAAGTGGCCACACCCGGCACTCCCGCCCCATCCGGCCCGGTACGGACTGTGGACAAGACCGCCCCCGCCGGTCCTTCATAGGGGGGCGTGCCGGGGGACACCCCCGACCGCGAGGCCGGGACGAATCGTCACATCGGCAGGAGGCGCACCATCAGGATCCTGATCGCCGGCGGCGGCTGCGCCGGGATGGCCACCGCGCTGCACCTGCAGCGCGGCCTGCGGGAACGGCTGCGGAAGGGCGAGGTGGAGATCACCGTCGTCGAGCCGCAGGCGTACTTCACCTACCACCCACTGCTGGCCGAGGTCGCGGCCGGCTCGATCGACCCCCGGCACGTGGTCGTCCCGCTGCGCCGGGCCCTGCCGCACTGCCGGGTGCTGACCGCCCGGATCACCCGGATCGAGCACGCCGCCCGGCGCGCGTTCGCCGACGCCGCGAACCCGGGCGACCCCCCGGCCCCGGTCGAGCTCCCCTACGACCTCCTGGTGGTGGCGCCCGGCTCGGTCTCCCGCACCGCGCCCGTGCCGGGCCTCGCGGAGCACGGCCGGGGCTTCTCCACCGTCGGCGAGGCGGTGAGCCTGCGCAACCACGTGCTGGACCAGCTCGACCTCGCCTCCGCCACCCGCGACCCCGCGCTGCGCCAGTCCGCGCTCACCTTCGTCTTCGTCGGCGGCGGCTACGCGGGCGTGGGCGCGCTCGCCGAGCTGGAGGACATGGCCCGGCACGCGGTCCGGGACTACCACAACGTCGCCGTCGAGGACCTGCGCTGGGTGCTGGTCGAGGCCACCGACCGGATCCTGGCCGAGGAGTCGCCGGAGCTGGCCGAGCACACCCTCGGCCAGCTCCGCGAGCGCGGCGTCGACGTCCGGCTGCGCACCACGCTGGAGTCCGCCGTAGGCCGGGTCGTCGCGCTCTCCGACGGCAGCCGCTTCGCCGCCCGCACGCTGGTCTGGACGGCCGGGGTGCGGCCCTCCCCGCTGCTGCGCGACACGGACCTGCCGCTGGACACCCTCGGCCGGGTCCGCTGCCTCGCCACCCTGCAGGCCGTCGGCCCGGACGGGCGGGCGCTGCCCGGTGTCTGGGCGGCCGGCGACTGCGCCGCCGTACCGGACCCGGCCGCGGACGGAGCGCCCTGCGCCCCCAACGCCCAGCACGCCTTCGCCCAGGCCGAACTGCTCGCGCGGAACATCGCGATCGCGCTGGACGCCGGCCCGCACGCGCCGCAGCTCGCCGAGTACCGGCCCGGTCGCGCCGCCTGTTCCACCTCCCTGGGCCGTCACCGCGCCGTCGCCCACACCCGGGGCGGCGGCCGGCTGACCGGTCGGCGGGCCTGGTGGCTGCACCGGACCCGGCACCTGCGGCGGCTGCCGAGCGCGGACCGCCGGGTGCGGGTGCTGATGGACTGGGTGCTGGGCGGGCTGTTCTCCCGCGAGGTGGTCTCGCTGGGCGCCGTGGAGCACCCGCGTTCGGAGTTCGAGGCGGGGTTCGGCCGGCGGCCCGACGGCGGCCCGGAAGGCCCCCGGTGAGCGCCCCGGCGCCCGGGCCGGGGCGCGGATCGGACGACCACGCCGGGCGGGCGACTTCCGGAATCGGGCCCTCGCCTGACAGGATCAGCCCAACCTAGTCATTACCCCGTGTGTTGCCATGCACACAAAAAGTGATGATATGCCTGGAAATCGAGGAAGCGGCCGTCGTTTGAACCTCATGCGCTGGAGCGCCCGGCTCACCGGAGTCCCCCGGCGTGCCGCCCCGCCCACCGGGACCGGCACCGACGACGGCGCGCCCGCCACCGACGGGGTCGTCGTCCCCAGCCCCCGCGACCCCACCCACCTCTCCGGTCCGGCCGAACTCCTCGACCCGCACAAACCCCAGAACCTGCGCGAGGTCCTCAACCGCATCCCCGCCCCCGTGGCCGTCACCTACGGCCCGCACCACCAGCTCGGCTACGCCAACCGCGCCTACCGCGAACTCTTCGGCGACCGCACCACCGGCCTCCCCGCCGGCGAGGCCCTCCCCGAACTCGGCACCATGGGCGTCCTGCCCCTGATGGACCAGGTCATCCGCAGCGGGCGGCCCCGCAGCGTCAAGGCCCGCTGCATCCTCGGCCTCACCGGCAACCGCTACTACAACGTCTCCTGCGTCCCGCTCGGCCCCGGCGACACCGGCGACGACGGACACCCCGCGGGCCCCGCGGACACCCCCGGCGACGGACCACCCGCCGGCGTGCTGATCTTCGCCGCCGAAGTCACCGACCAGGTCCTCGCCGCCGCCCGGCTCCGCGAGGCCGAACGCCGCCAGCGCGAGGCCGCCGTCACCCTCCAGCGCAGCCTGCTCCCGCAGAAGCTCGACCAGCCGGCCGACCTCCGGGTCGCCGCCACCTACCAGCCCGGCGGCGCCGAGGCCGCGGTCGGCGGCGACTGGTACGACGTCATCGCCATCGACGGCGGCCGGACGGCCCTCGTGATCGGCGACGTCATGGGCCGCGGACTGCGCGCCGCGGCCGTCATGGGCCAGCTGCGCACCGCCGTCCGCGCCTACGCCCGCCTCGACCTGCCGCCGCACGAGGTGATGCGCCTGCTCGACGGCCTCGCCATGGAGATCGACGCCAACCAGATCGCCACCTGCACCTACGCCGTCTGGGACCCGCACCGCCGCACCCTCTCCTACGCCTCCGCCGGCCACCTCCCCATGCTGCTGCGCTGCCCCGACGGCACCGTCCTGCGCAGCGAGGAGCAGAACGGCCCCCCGCTCGGCACCGGCGACGGCCTCCACGTCTCCCACACCCTGCGCCTGCTGCCCGGGACCACCGGCGTCCTCTACACCGACGGTCTGGTCGAACGCCGCGACGAGGACATCGACCAGGGCCTCGACCTCCTCGCCCGCACCCTGACCGGCGCGGTCGGCGCACCCGACGTGATCTGCGCCCGGCTGCTGCGGGCCATGGGCGTGACCTCCGAGCACGACGACGACGTCGCCGTGCTGGCCTTCCACCTGCCCGCCGAGCAGGCCGGCACCGGCACGGAACCGGGGCTTGACTCGGCTCCACCCGAGGTCTAGTGTTCTTCGAGCTGCCTGGCAGGGAGCACCGGACACGCATCGGCGCGGACGGTCCCGGGGCAGCCAATCCTCCGAAACACCACTTCCCGGCTCGGGCTGGGTCGCGC
>NZ_JBIALK010000040.1:0-61112 GCF_042873275.1 Kitasatospora sp. NPDC004745
GGCGCTCGTCTTCCCCCAAATAGACCCCCCGGCCAACCTGTACCCGTTCGCCCCACCAGCCCCCCCCCCCCGGGGCCCCCGCCGGGGCCCCCCCCCCCCGGCCCCCCCCCCCCGGCTCCCCCGGGCCGGTCGCACCAGCGAGGACACGAGGAACCCGCCGTGAGCACGATCCCCACCACCATGCCCGCCGTCGCCTACCGCCGCAGCCTGCCGATCGACCACCCGGAGAGCCTGGTCGACGTCGAGCTCCCCGTCCCCCAGCCCGGGCCGCGCGACCTGCTGGTCCGGGTCGAGGCCGTCGCCCTCAACCCGGTGGACCACAAGATCCGGCAGAACGTCGACCCGGGCGGCGAGCCCAAGGTGCTGGGCTGGGACGCGGCCGGCACCGTGGTCGCCGTCGGCAGCGAGGTGGAGCTGTTCCGCGTCGGCGACGAGGTCTACTACGCCGGCGCCCTCGACCGGCCCGGCGCCAACTCCCGCTACCACGCGGTGGACGAGCGACTGGTCGGCCACAAGCCGTCCTCGCTCACCTTCGCCGAGGCCGCCGCCCTCCCCCTGACCGCGCTGACCGCCTGGGAGGGCCTCTTCGAGCGGCTCGGCGTGCGCGGCGGCGACCCGGAGCAGCCCGGGACCCTGCTGGTCACCGCCGCCGCGGGCGGCGTCGGCTCGATCACGATCCAGCTGGCGCGCGCCCTCACCGGCCTGACCGTCGTCGGTACCGCCTCCCGCCCGGAGAGCGTCTCCTTCGCCCGCCGCATGGGCGCCGACCACGTCATCGACCACCGCGAGCCGCTCGGCCCGCAGCTGGCGGAGGTCGCACCGGGCGGCCTGGACCACGTCTTCAGCACCACGGGCACCGTCGACAACCTGGCCGCCTACGCCGAGGCCCTCAAGCCCTTCGGCGGGATCGTCGCCATCGACGACTTCGACACCCTGCCGGTGGGCCTGCTGAAGCCGAAGAGCATCGCGTTCCACTGGGAGTTCATGTACACCCGCTCGATGTTCCGGACCGCTGACCGGATCGCCCAGCACCACATCCTCGACCGGGTCGCGCGCCTGGTGGACTCCGGCGTCCTCGCCACCACGGCCACCCGGAACCTGGGCCCGCTGACCGCCGCCTCCCTGCGCGAGGCCCACCGCCTCCAGGAGTCGGGCACCGCCGTCGGCAAGACCACGCTCACCGGCTGCTGACCGCCGGCCCCGCGGCACCCCGGCCTTCCCCGTCCTCCGGCCGCCGGTCACACTGGCGCGGGCACAGCAGACGGACGACCGGACGGGGGCCGCATGGCACGGGGCAGGAAGAAGCGGAAGAGACCGCTCGCGGAGGGCGCCGGGCGCCCGCCGAAGGCCGCCCGGAGGCGTCGGGGTTCCCGGCCGGACGCCTCCTTCGCACCCCGCACGGTGCGCCGCGCCGCCCTCGCGGTCGCGGTGCCCGCCCCACTGCTGCTGGTCGGGCTGATGGTGCTGGCCGCCGACCCGGACGTCTCGGCCGTGTGCACGGTCCTCGCCGTGCTGGTGCTGGTCTGCGCGCTGGGCGGTCTCATGGTGGTGCGCACCAGCGGCTGGGTGCTCTGGCCCGGCGTGCTGCTGGGCGTGCTGCTGCTCGCCCTGCCCACCGCGACCACCCGGGCCGAGGTGCTCGCCCACCGCGCCGAGCGCACCGAGGTGGTGATCACCTCGGCGCACAGCGCCAGGGACCGCAGCGGCACGGTGCACTGGACGTGCGGGATCCGCCGCACGGACGGGCGGCCCCTGCCGCACGCCTCCTTCGACGGTCTCGGCTGCGACGGGGCCTCCGACGTGGGCTCCACCACCGGCGTCCTGGTCGACCCGGGCGGCTGGGTGCCGCCCGCCTCGACCGACCTCGACCTGTCGTTCCTGTCGGCCGGCGTCTACGCGGTGGCCGCGCTCGCCCTGCTCTGGGCACTGCTGGTCACCGCGGCCGCCCGCCGCACCCTGCGCACCGCCGGCTCCCGAACGGCCGGGCACCCGCCGGCCCGCCGCCACGGGTGACCGGGGCGGAACCGCACCGCTCCCGCCCTCGTCCTCAGCACGGTGAGCGAGCAGACCCCCACCCCTACCCCCGCCCTGACCTACTTCCGGGCCGCGCCCGCGCTGTGGAGCGCCCGGGACATCCCGGGCTGGCGCGAGGACGGCCGGCTGCGCGGGTTCTACACCTGGTTCCTGCACCCGAACGTGGGCATCGACCTCGTCGAGGAGAAGCGCTCGCTGCTCCGGGACCGCGCCTACGCCCGGCGGCTGCGCACCAGCCTGGAGTACCTGCTGGAACGGCAGCCCGCCACGCTCGGGACCTGGCACGCCATCACCGGCTACGACATCCACTTCTACGGCGAGGGCGAGCTGTACGGCTTCCTGCTCGACCTGCACGCCTTCTTCTTCGGTGACCGGCCCGGGCCCCCGGAGGACCCGGACCCGGACCGGCCGTCGCCCCCGCCGCACTGGACGTACTGGGCGCGCTTCACCGGCTGACGCGCCCGGGACCCGCCAGGGGCCCCGGGACGCGGAACGGACGGACCCTACGGCGCGATCGGGAGCCGGCGCTTGTGCTCGGTGGCGCGGTAGCGGTCGACGATGATCTCGAAGACCCGCCCGTCCACCGGCTTGCCCTCCAGGAAGTCGTCGATGTCGTCGTAGGTGACGCCGAGCGCGTCCTCGTCGGCCTTGCCCGGGTCGAGGGTCTCCAGGTCGGCGGTCGGGACCTTCCACACCAGCTCGGCGGGCGCACCCAGCGCGTCCGCGACGGCGCGCACCCGGCGCTTGGTCAGGCCGGTCAGCGGGACGAGGTCGGCGGCGCCGTCGCCGAACTTGGTGAAGAACCCCGAGACCGCCTCGGCGGCGTGGTCGGTGCCGACGACCAGGCCGGACCGCGCGCCGGCCACCGCGTACTGGGCGATCATGCGCTGGCGGGCCTTGATGTTGCCGTGGACGAAGTCCTGGTGGTGGGCGTCCCGGAAGGTCACCCCGGCCGCCAGCGCCGCCTCCAGCGCGGCGTCGCTGGCGGGCTTGACGTCCACGGTCAGCACCTCGTCGGCCCGGATGAAGGAGAGCGCGAGCTGGGCGTCGTGCTCGTCGCCCTGGACGCCGTAGGGCAGCCGCATCGCGTGGAACCGCGCCTCGTGCCCGGCCGCCCGCGCCCGCTCGACGGCGAGCTGGCAGAGCCGGCCGGCCGTCGTGGAGTCCACGCCGCCGCTGATGCCGAGCACCAGCGAACGCAGACCGGTGGTCACCAGTCGCTCGGTCAGGAAGGCCACGCGGCGCTCGATCTCCCGCTCGGCGTCGAAGGTCTCGGCGACCTCGAGTTCGCGGGCGATCTCCTCTTGCAGGGCTATGGACGCCGACTCGCTCACGGCTGCTCCTCGTTCCGGTTCGCTGGGTTGTGCCGGGCCCACCTTATCGGGGGCGCCTGCCGCGGATCGGCGCCGGACACCCGGCCGAATTCCCCGCCGGACGCCGCCGCCGGGCTCCGTGTCGGCACGGCGAATGCCGGAAATCCCCGGTCGCCGCATGCCGTACCATCGACCGCCAGATCGACGTCCGGAATTCCATTCGGAATCGACACCGTCGATTCCACCGTCGGCGAGGTGAACGAAAGGCGTCCCGGATCCGAATTCCGCGGGGCCGCACCACCCGCGCGCCCCGCGCGCCCCCGCCGGCGGCGGGGACGACACCCAGCCGTCCACCATTCGGACGTCTCGCCGTCTTCGCAGGTCAGAGCGGTGCAGCGGGCGTCACGCCAGGGCCGGGGGCCGTACGGCGGCACCCCGGGGCCGGGCCGCCACGCCCCGGCCGGTGCGCTGTCACGCGCCGCGGCTCGCTACGGAGCGGAAACCGCGCCCTGGGGTGAATATCCGTCCGGAATACGCGCCTTCACGCCGTTGTAACCTCGCCCTCACAATCCCAATACTTCCGATTGTCACAGCGACGCCGGGCACCGCCCCGGATCCCGATCGGCCGCCGCCCGCCGGAAGCCGCCCCGTACCGCCGGCCTCCCGCTCCCGAGCCCCAGCGACCGCCGCGTTCCCCCGCATTCCTCCGTGGTGCCGCACGTCCGTCCCCCCGAACACCGCCGCACCGCGACCGCTCCACGCACCCCACCCCACCCCCGCCCGTGCACTCCCCTGCTCCGAGGAGGGTCCCGTTGGACAACCGGTACGAGGCCTACGCCTTCGCCGATCCGATCTTCTACGACTCGCCCCGTCGCTGGGGCGCCACCGAGGAGTTCGACGCCGTCACCCGGCCGCTGCCCGCCGGGTGGGAGCGCGGCGACCTGGAGATGTGGGCGATGCTGCGCCCGACCGACGTCCGGCTCCCCCAGCAGGGCTGGAAGATCCACGTGTCCGCGACCCCCGAGGACGCCGAGCAGGTGCTGGAGGAGGTCCACCGCTTCTGCCTCGCCGAACGCGTCGCGTTCAAGTTCCTGCGCGGGCTGCCGATCCTCCAGGTGCAGAACTCCAAGTACGCACCGCGCGGATCCAGCGGCAAGTTCTGCACCCTCTACCCGCGGGACGACGCGGAACTCGAGCGATGTCTGCACGGCCTCGGCCCGCTGCTGGCCGGCCGCCGGGGCCCCTACATCCTCAGCGACCTGCGCTGGGAGGACGGCCCGCTCTACCTGCGGTACGGCGGGTTCGCCGAGCGGTACACCCGCAACGCGGCGGGCGACAAGGTGCTCGCCCTGGAGGACGGCGAGGGCCGGCTCGTCCCGGACGTCCGGGGCGCCGGGTTCGCGGTGCCGCCCTGGGCGCCGGTGCCCGCCTGCATCGCCGCGGCGGTGGCGGCGCGCGCCGCCCAGCAGGACGACGAACTGCCCTACACCGTCGAACGGGTGCTGCACTTCTCCAACGCGGGCGGCGTCTACCTGGCCCGCGCCGAGGGTCCGGACGCACCGCCCGTCGTCCTCAAGGAGGCCCGGCCGCACGCCGGGCTGGACCAGCGCGGGACCGATGCGGTGACCAGGCTGCAGGCCGAGCACGACACGCTCGCCCGGCTGGCCGGGGTGCCCGGCGTCCCCGTCCTGCACGACCTGCTGACCGTCTGGGAGCACCGCTTCCTGGTCCAGGAGTTCGTCGAGGGCGAATCGCTGAGCCAGTGGCTGACCGGCCACTACCCGCTGATCCACCCGGACGCGGACGAGGAGGCCGTCGCCCGCTACACCCGCGAGGCGCTCGCCATCGTGGCGCGGATCGAACGGACCCTGGACGGCATCCACTCCCGCGGGGTGGTCTTCGGCGACCTCCACCCGCGCAACGTGATCATCCGGCCGGACGGCGAGATCTGCTTCATCGACTTCGAACTCGCCAGCACCGTCGAGGACTTCGTCCGCCCGGCGCTGGGCGCGATGGGATTCACGGCCCCGCCCGGCTACACCGGCGCCCAGATCGACCACTACGGCCTGGCCGGCATCCGGCTCTGGCTCTTCCTCCCGCTGGCCCAGCTGCCGGCCCTGGACCCGGGCAAGGCCGCCGAGTTCGCCGACGACATCGAGGCCCGCTTCCCGGTGCCGGCCGGCTACGCCGACGGGATCCGCCACCTGCTCGGGGCGGCCCCCGGCGACGGGCGCAGCGACCGCCCCGAGCTCGGGACCCGCCGCCGGGAGGCGGGTGCGCTGCTCGGGGCCCCGGCCGCCGACTGGCCCGCCCTCCGGGACTCGCTGGCCGAGGGGATCCTCGCCACCGCGACCCCGGGGCGCGCGGACCGGCTCTTCCCCGGTGACGTCGCCCAGTTCACCCGCGGCGGTTTCGGCCTGGCCCACGGCGCGGCCGGCGTGCTGTACGCCCTGCACGCCACCGGCGCCCGGATCGAGCCCGACCACGTGCGCTGGCTGGTCGACGCGGCCCGCACCCGTCCGCTGGGCCCGGGCCTGTACCACGGCGGGCACGGCGTCGCCCAGGTGCTCGACCTGCTCGGCGAGCACGAGGCGGCCCTGGACCTGCTGGAACGGCTCGGCACCTCGCCCAAGGAGGACGTGGGCGCCGGCCTGGCCGAGGGCGGTGCCGGTATCGCCCTCGCCCTGCTGCACTTCGCCGGGGCCACCGGCGACGCCGGCCTCCTCGACGCCGCCCGGGCCTTCGGCACCGCCGCGGCCGACGAGGCGCAGCGGGGCGGCACGGACGGCGGCCGCCGCCGGACGGGCCTGCTGGCGGGTGCCTCAGGAGTGGCGCTCGCGCTGGTCCGGCTCCACGAGCGCACCGGCGACCAGGCCCTGCTCGACCGGGCCGAGGCCCTGCTGGAGCTGGACCTGGAACGCTGCGTGCGGGTCGCGGACGGCACGCTGCAGGTGCTCGACGGCCGCCGGGTGCTGCCGTACGTCGAGACCGGCAGTGCCGGCATCGGGCTCGCCCTGGAGGCCCTGCTGGCGCACCGCCCGGACAGTCCCACCGCCGACTGGGCGCCGCTGATCCGCCGGGCCGCCGAACCCGAGTTCGTCATCCAGCCCGGGCTGTTCAACGGACGGGCCGGACTGCTGGGCTACCTGGCCCGGTGCCGCCCGGCCGATGCCGGGGAGGCCGCCCGCGCACGGCGCGCCGTCGAACGCCACCGCCGCCTCCTGAGGCTGCACCAGGTCACCTACCAGGGGTGGCTCGCCTTCCCCGGGGACCAGTTGCTGCGGCTGTCGACGGACCTGGCGACCGGCTCGGCCGGGGTGCTGCTGGCGCTGGGGACGGCCCTGGCGGACACCCCGTTCCTGCCCTTCACCGCCGCCGAGCCCGGCACCCGGCTCGGCGCCGATCCGGCGACGGACCCGACGGGCGCCCCGGCGCCGGCCCCCTGAGCCGCCGTACCCGCCCCACCGTCCCGGCCGGGAAGTACGCCGGGACACCCATCGGGCGCCGCGAGCACCGCGCGCCCCCACCCGCCCCCGGCCACCAGGCCGGGTGATCCACCCGTCCGAAGAGAAGGAGAAAGTCATGGCGATCCTCGACCTCCAGACCATGGAGCTGCCCGAGACCGAGGCGGCCCCGATCGACGACACCCTCGCCTCCACCAGCTCGCTCAGCGTGCTGAACTGCGGCACCAGCACCGTCAGCACCCTCGTCTGTCTCTGATCTGAGACTCCCCCGGCCGGGGGCGGCACCCCCGCCTCCGGCCGGCCGGGCCGTAGCAGGCTCCCTGCTGCGGCCCGGGCCGTCCGGTCCGCCTGGTCAGCGGGCCGGACGGTGCCCGTTGTGCCGCGCGGCCCGCCGGGCCGCGCCACCCAGCCCGGAGCAGAGAGGGGTCCCCCGTGGCGGACCAGGTCCCGCCGCCCGCCGCAGGTGCCGCGGGCCCGGTGCGGCTGCGCCGTGAACTCACCCGTGAGCCCGGCCGCCTCGCCCTCGCCCTGCTGCTGGCGCTCGCCGCGACCGCCGCCACGATCGCGCTGCCGCTGATCCTGCGCGAGGTCATCACCGACTTCTCCGACCACCGCCCGCTCGCCGCCGACGCCACGTGGATGTGCCTGGCCGCCGCGGGCAGCGCCCTCGCCCAGGCCGGCTGCGGCTTCCTGCTCGCCCGGATCGGCGAGCGGATGGCCTACCGGCTGCGGATCCGTCTGATGGAGCACGCGCTGCGGCTGCCGCTGGCGGTCGTGCGCACCCAGGGGACGGGCGAGCTCGCCGCCCGGGTCACCTCGGACGCGCTGCTGCTGCGCCAGGTCGTCGACGTGGCCACCCAACTGCCGCTGGCCGCGCTGACCGTGGTCGCGACGCTGGCGGTGATGGCCTGGATCGACTGGCTCCTCACCCTGGTCACGGTGGTGGCGCTGGCCGCCCTCACCCTGGTCGTGGTCCTGGTGCTGCGCCGGATGCGGGCGAACGTGACCGGTCAGCAGGACGCCGTCGGGCACATCTCCCAGCGCTTCACCGCCAATCTCCAGGCCCTGACCACCATCAAGGCCTACCGGGCGGAGCCGCTCGCCACCCGGGCGCTGGCGGCCGACGCCGAGCGGTTGCGGGCGGTCTCGCTGGACGGCGCCCGGCTGGGCGCGCTGATCCCGGCCGCGCTCACGCTCGGCAACCAGCTCGCGATGATCGCGGTGATCCTCACCGGCGGCGCCCGGCTGGCCGACGGCTCACTGGCCCCGGCCGCCTTCGCCGCGTTCCTGCTCTACCTGCTGCAGACCATCCCCTCGGTCAACACGCTGGCCAGCGGGATGGGTCGGCTGCAGTCCGGCCTGGCGGCCCGGGACCGCTGCAACGACCTGCTGCGGATGGCGCCCGAAGCCGATCCGGAGGACACCGGCCGCGGGGCGCCGACCCCGCTGCCGCACGCACCGTCCGTGACGTTCACGGGCGTCTCCTACACCCACACCGGGGCCGAGGACCCGGCGCTGCGCGGGGTCTCCTTCAGCACCGCCCGGACCGGGCTGACGGCCCTGGTCGGCCCCTCCGGAGCCGGCAAGAGCACCGCGCTCTGCCTGATCGACCGCTTCATCCGGCCGTCCTCCGGTGCGATCACCGTCCTCGGCCACGACACCCGGCACTGGCCGCTGGCGGCGCTGCGCGCCCGGATCGCCTACGTCGACCAGGCCTTCACCCTGCTGGAGGCCACCGTCCGGGAGAACCTCCAGCTCGGCCGGGCCCAGCCGCTCGGCGAGGCCGAACTCGCGGCCGCACTGGCCTCCGTCGGACTGACCGAGGACGTCGCCCGGCTCCCCCGGGGCCTGGACACCGTCCTGGGCCGGGAGACGGACCTCTCCGGCGGTCAGCGCCAGCGCATGGCGCTGGCCCGCGCGCTGCTCTCGGACGCCGACATCGTCCTGCTGGACGAACCGACCAGCCAGCTCGACGGTCTGAACGAACAGCGGCTGCGCGCGATCGTCGACGACCTCGCGGCGACCCGGGCCGTCATCGTGGTGGCGCACCGGCTGTCGACGGTCCAGCACGCCCACCACGTGATCATGATGAGCGAGGGCGGGGTGGTCGACGCGGGCGACCACCCCGCGCTGCTGGAGCGGTGCCCGCCCTACCGCGAACTGGTCGCCGCCCAGGCCCTCCCCGCGCACTGACGCGCCGTCCGCCGGCCCGCGGCGCGGGCGAGCGGGGGCACGGGGCGCGGCCGCGGGGCGCGGGAGGCCCTCTCGACGCGGGCGGGCCGAGGCGTCATCCTCGACCGGGTGCGCCCGCTGCGCGGCCCGCCGCCCGACCGTGTGCCCTCCCGACCCAAGGAGCCCCATGGACCGTCCGCGCCTCGTCCTGGACCCGACCGGCCGCGCCCGCGAGGCCGAGACCGCCGAGCTGTGCGCCCGCGGTCCCGCGACGCCGGTCGACATCCTCGGTGTCGAGGCCTGGGCGGTGGCGGACCCGCTCCTGCTGGAGGAGCTGCTGAGGGACCCCCGGGTCTCCAAGGACGGGCACCTACACTGGCCGGCCTTCGACGAGGTGGTGCCCAAGTGGCCGCTGGCGCTCTGGGTCGACGCACGGAACATGTTCACCGCGCACGGCGCGGACCACCGCCGGCTGCGCCGCCTGGTGGGCGGCGCGTTCACACCCCGGCAGATCGACGCGCTCGCCGGTCGGGTCGGCGCCCTGGCGGACGCCCTGCTGGACGGGATCGCCGCGACGCCGCCGGGCGTCACCGTCGACCTGCGCGAGCGGCTCGCCTACCCGCTGCCGATCCGGGTCATCGGCCACCTCATGGGCCTTCCGGCGTACCTGGAGGAGCGGTTCCGGCAGCACGTCGACCGGGTCTTCGACACCACGCTGACGCCCCAGGAGTCCGCGGCCAACGCGGCCGCCTTCTACGCGATGCTCGACGACCTGATCTCCGCCAAGCGCGAACGGCCCGGCGACGACCTGACCTCCCGGCTGATCGCCGCCCGCGACACCGAGGGCGACGGTTCGGCCGCCGCCGCGCTGACCGAGCAGGAGCTGCGGGACACCCTGCTGCTGGTCGTCTCGGCCGGGTACGAGACCACGGTGAACCTGATCGACAACGGCATCGCGCTGCTGCTCTCCCACCCCGAGCAGCTCGCCCTGGTCCGGGCCGGCGAGGTGCCGTGGAGCGAGGTCGTCGAGGAGGCGCTGCGCCGGGACGCCCCGGTGGCGCACCTGCCGCTGCGCTACGCCGTCGAGGACATCCGGCTGTCGGCGGAGGTGACGATCCGCCGGGGCGAGGCCATCCTCGCCGCCTACGCGGCCGCCGGCCGGCACCCGTGCCGGTTCGGGGCGACCGGTGCGGAGTTCGACGTCACCCGGCCGGTGAAGGAGCACCTCGCCTTCGGCCACGGCCCGCACTTCTGTCTGGGCGCACCGCTGGCCCGGCTGGAGGCCGAGACGGCGCTGAGCCGGCTGTTCGAGCGCTTCCCCGGTCTGACCCTCGCGCCGGGCGCCGAGCTGCTGCCGGTCGAGTCCCTGATCTCCAACGGCCACCGGTCGCTGCCGGTGCTGCTCTCCGGCCCGGGGGCGGCGGAGGCGTAGCGCCGCCCCGGACCGGCACGCGCTGCCCTCGGGCCGGTACGCGCCGCCCCGTGGCGGCCCGTCTCCCGGGCCCGAGGGCGCCGAAAAAATCGCACACCCACTTGTTGTCAGTGTGATCAGATGTGTGGACGCTGTGGCGTCGCACGCCACAGGGGGAGGAATCGGCCCACCCACGAACCGGGCCCCAGGTCACACGGGAGACGCACCATCAACACCGCCATACGCAGGGCCGCCCGCGGCACCCTGCCCGTCGCCGTCAGCGCCGCCGTCCTCGCCGCGGGCCTCGCCGCCTGCGGCACCGTCGAGCAGCTGACGGCCGCCCAGAAGGTCTCCAAGGCCTTCGGCAAGCTCGGCGACGCCCGGTCCGCCGGGGTCACCGTCTCCGTCGAGGCCACCCCCGAGCAGATCGTCGCCTTCGGCAAGGCCTCCGGGGAGGAGGTCGAGCGGAAGAGCGCCGAGGCCCTGTCCGGCCTGAACGTCACCGTGGCGATGGCCGCCGACAAGCCGCTCAAGGACCTCGACACCTTCAAGAACGCGCAAAGCTCCGGCGGCACGCAGGACCTGACGTTCGACAGGTCGCTGCGCGTCTCGTACGTGCTCGCGGACAAGAAGGGCACCGCCCTCCTGGAGTACCGCCAGGTCGACGCGAAGGGCTACCTGCGCGTCGACGCCAAGGGCCTGGTGAAACTGGTCGGCGAGGACCCGGCCGAGGTGGACTCCGTCACCCGGGACCTGCCCGCCGACCTCGACGCGGTCAAGCAGGCACTGACCGGCAGCTGGGTCTCGGTCGACCTCCAGGAACTCGCCGACGCGTCCAAGAAGTCCGACGGGGCCAAGCCGAACGCCCCCACCGGCCGGCCCACGCTCGACCCGAACACCGCCCGGCAGCTGACCGACTCGCTGAAGGACGTGTTCTCCCGCACCGTCACCTTCGAGGACAAGGGCAAGAAGGACGGCGCCGAGCACCTCCTGATGAGCGCCCCGGCCCGTCAGCTGGTCGACGAGGTGCTGAAGGCCGTCAAGCCGCTGTCCGCGAAGTTCCCCCAGCAGTTCGAGAAGCTCCCCGCGAAGGCCCCGGCCGGCATCCCGGACCGCAAGGTCGGCGTCGACCTGTACCTGAAGGGCGGCGCGCTCTCCTCGGCCACCTTCGACCTGGCACAGCTGGAGGAGAAGGCCGGGCCGGACGCCGCCTTCCCGGTGAAGCTCGCGTTCGGCGAGACCGCCCCCGCCGTCCAGGCTCCCGCCGGCGCCCTCAGGATCACCGGGACGGACATCGGCAACGCGGTGCTCGCCTTCGCGGGCGCCGCCGCCGAGAAGGACGGGCCCGGCACCGCCGGCACCGCCGGCACCGCGGGCAAGCCGCTCACCGACGCCCAGGTCAAGGAGCTCGTCGGCCTCGGCATGCCCGAGGAGCAGATCCGGATCTTCAACCAGCTCGGCATGGACTACGAGGAGATCAAGGACCTCGCCAAGAACGGCTGAGCAGCGCGCGTCGCGGGGCGCGGGGGACCGGACCGACCGGCCTCCCGCGCCCCGCGGCCGTTCCCGGGCACCGGCTCACCGGCTCACCGGCGCGGCGGCTTGCCCAGCACAACGGATCGCACACAGACTTCCCCCGGAACTTCCCCTTCCCCCGACCGGAGGACTGCGATGACCAACGCCAAGCGCGGATCGGAAGCCCTGCTCGAGGCCTGGCGCAACGCCGGACGCCCGATCAGCGACGAGTTCGTCGCCGGCCTCGCCGACATCACGTCCGAGCTCGTCCTGGAGCGGATCCACATCCGGGGCATCCCCCGCCCCGACGTCCTGCAGGCCTCGTTCCGGCTGAACGGCGACGGCTCGCAGGTCGGCGCCGTGGTCCAGCAGGTCGCTGACCTGGCCCGGCGCACCGAGCTCACCGACGACACCTCGCTCTTCTACTTCACCCGGGGTCTTCCGCCCGTCTTCGACCAGGTCCTCGAGGTGGCCGTCGGGACCGGCACCCGCGCCCGCTGAACCCCCGACCGGGCACCCCCGATGACGCTCACCGGCCGCCGGTCCGTCCTGCAGGTCCACCCCACCCGGCGCTGCAACCTCCGCTGCCTGCACTGCTACTCCTCCTCGGGCCCGGAGGTCGACGAGACCACCGAGCTCGCCGTCCTGCAGCGGGCGGTCGCCGACGCCGCGGCCCTCGGGTACGACGTGCTGGGGGTGTCCGGCGGCGAACCGACCCTCTACCGGCCGCTGACGGAGCTGCTGCGCACGGCCCGTGCGCACGGCATGCGCACCACCGTCACCAGCAACGGCATGCTGCTCACCGGCCGCCGCCTCTCCGAACTGGCGGGACTGGTCGACGTGCTGGCCATCTCGCTGGACGGCGTGCCGGACAGCCACGTGCGGATGCGCCGGGACCCGCGGGCCTTCACGGCGATGGAACGCCGCCTCCCGCTGGTCCGGGCCTCCGGGATCCCCTTCGGCTTCATCTTCACCCTGACCCAGTTCAACGTCCACGAGCTGGCCTGGGTGGCCGACTTCGCCGTCGCCTCCGGCGCGTCGCTGCTCCAGATCCACCCGCTCGAAGCGGAGGGGAACGCGGTGGACGCCCTGCCGGACGCGGTGCCCGACGTGACGGAGATGCTCTTCTCGGTGCTGGAGGCCGCTCGCCTGCGGTCCTCGACGGACCTCGTCGTCCAGCTCGACCTGGTGGAACGCGGGAGTCTGGTGGCCCGGGCCGACCGCTTCCTCCCCTACGGCGACCCGGACGGCGACTCGGACGGCGACCCGGCGGGGCGGATCGGCTCCTGGCTCTCCCCGCTCGTGGTCGAGACGGACGGTACGGTCGCGCCCCTGGTCCACGGGTTCGACCGCCGGTACGCGCTCGGTGACCTGCACCGGGCGCCACTGTCCGACCTCGCCCGCACCTGGGATCCGGCGCCCTTCCGGGACCTCTGCCGGCGGGTGCACGCCGAGCTGGCCGGCGAGGCCGGGCCGGCCTTCGTGAACTGGTACGACGAGGTCACCCGCGCCTCGCGGGCGAGCCTCGTCGGCTGAGCCGCGTCGGGCGGCGGCCGGACGGCGGCCCCGTGTCCCCGGTGGAGTCACCGGGGACACGGGGCCGTCCGCTTCGTCGGCTCAGACCCGGATGCTCTCGACGTCCGAGGTCGAGCTGGTGAAGCCGTTGGTCGTGATGATCCTCAGCTGGACCTGCTGGCCGGGCTGGAACTGGCGGCGGTCGATCTGGACCCTCGGGTCCTTGAGGCCCACCCCGATCGTCTGCCACGTGACACCGCCGTCCGTACTGACCTGGGCGGCGAAGGTCTGACCGGGCTCCGGCACCCGGCCGCCGAAGTCCAGGTCGAGCCCGAACGCCCCGTCGGCCGACCCGGCGTGGCGGGCGGCGAGCAGGGGCGGCGGCGGTCCGCCGGGCCGGAAGGTGTCCACCACCTGCCCGCCGACGACCAGCTCGATCGAGGCCGGGCTGGGCCCCACCGGGACGACCGCGTCGACCAGGCCGGTGCGGTCCTCGCCCGGGTCCGGGTCGGATCCCAGCTTGACCGTGACCGGGAAGTCGCGCGCCGGGGCGCCGTCGCCCTGTCGGACCCGCAGCACCACCGGGACCTCGCCGTTCGGCGCGGCGCCCTCCGCGGCCTGGTCCGGCTGGGCGGCCGCCGCGGTCACCGGGTTGACGAAGCGGATGCCGCCCTCACGCCGGGTGAGGTCGACCGTGCCGACCACGCTGACCAGCTGTTCGCCGGCCGGTTCCGGGCCGCCCACCGCCTCGCGGTGCATCGCCCGCGCGGCCGGTGCCGGAGCCACCGCCGTCACGGACAGCTGCGGGAAGCGCTCGTCGGGGCGGCCGCCGTACGACCTGGTGACCCTGAGTTCCTCCCTGGCGGGCGCAGCGGCGGGCACCGGGGCCGGCGGGGCGGGGACGGGGGCCGGCTGGGGACCGCCCACCGCCAGGGCCTCCTCGGCCACCAGGCGCCGGCGGATGCCCTCGTAGGTGTAGCTGCTCATCCACTGGCGGTTGCAGTAGGTCATGACGTCGTGCCACACCACGCCGGCCATCGCGGCCATCGGCACGCCCAGCTTCGGGTCGCCCACGTCGAACCCGGCGAAGGTGGCCGGGCCGTCCGCGAGCTGTCCGTTCGGGAACGGGTATCCCAGCAGGTCGTCGGGGGACTCCCCGCAGAACCCGGGGTGGCGGCGGCCGAAGGTGTGGCCGAGCTCGTGCCCGCCGTACCAGTCGCTGTAGACGCCGTCGAAGTCCCAGCCCCAGTCCGCGGCTCCGCACGGTGACGAGGCGACGGTCGCCGGGTCCGGCGCCGCGGGCACGCCGGAGGAACACCCGCGCATGAAGAACCCTCCGTCGGCGACCTGGCCGATGTAGTGGGTGCGGCGGTCGCCGCCCGCGCTGATGTCGAGGGCGCGGATGGCGGCGAGCTGGGCGTTGGTGTCGTTGCACACGAACGGCGCGGCGGCCGTCACGTCGATGACGGTGTGTGAACTGATCACCTCGGCCACCGGGTAGGCGCGCTTGAGCCAGCTGATCAACGCGGTGTAGTCGAGGTCACGGGGAGTGTGCGTGGTCGGCGGGTCCCCGTCCGCGTAGCGCAGGCCGAAGACCCGCACGCGCAGCGGCGGGGAGCTGTGGAACCACACCGTCGGACCGTTGGCGGGGACGCTGAGCGGGACGGGCGCGCCGGTCAGCGAGTCGCTCAGGGTGAGCGACCTCACGCTGAGTGCCCCTTCGGCCGTCAGGGCGGGCGGCAGCAGGAAGTTGAGGCTCAGGTCGGCGTCGGCACGGCGGGTGGGCAGGTCGAGGGGGGCGTTCGGGTCGAGGGTGAGGGTGTTGACCGAACGGACGGTGGATCCGGGATCGGTGGGGGACCTCAGCACCGTGAGGGTGCCGCTCACCCCGGTGACCGGGCCGATCGTGCCGCTCACGTAGGCGCGGACCACGGTCGTCTTGCCGGCGATCAGGGTGACGCTGTGCTGGAGGTCCTGCACCGCCTGGGTGACCTCCGTCGCGTCGAGGACTGCGGTTGTCGGAGTAGTCATGGCTGACCCCTTGGAGGTGCGTTCCGGCCCTTTCAGGCTATGCCCGGCGAGGGCCGCCCGCGCGTCCTGCGGGGCGGCCGGAGAGGGCCCGGAGGCCATACCCACCAAGGTCCGTGCGGACACGCATGATCTGCCCGGCACGGCCGGCACCGGCCGTGGGTCGGCGCGGCCGGACCGCCGCCGGCCGAGGTGGCGGGCGGCGGTCCGGGCGGGCGCCGACGGTCGGTCAGCGGTGCGTCCGGAACCGCTTCACCTTGTCGATGAAGCCCACCGAGACCTCCTCGTCCGGGGCGTCCGCCATGGTGACCGCGGTGGACATCGCGGCGGCGCCGAGGACCGGGTCGGCGGCGCGGTCCACGTGCACCGTGACGAGGTTGCGCCCGGCCGGCGGCGCGGGCTCGCGCGGGAAGCTCACCTCGGACTCCACCAGCAGCTCCGCCGGGAAGCGCGGGTCGTCCGTCGGCCCCGGCCGGCGCTCGACCACACCGAGCTTGCCGAAGTCCCGCACCATCGCGTTGATGGCGTCGACGTAGGGGGTGGGCAGCCAGCGCAGCCAGGTCCGCCGCGTCCCGAACGCGGCCAGCCGCTCGCCCATCGGGCGGGAGGTGTCCACGACCACGTCGTAGTCCTCCTCGGCCAGCACGTGGTTGGGCACCCGGGCCGGCCAGAAGGTGGGCAGGTACGGGTCGTAGGGGCCGAGCCCGAGGGAGCTGCTGTACTCGTAGCCCGACCGGCAGCTCGCGGTGTCGGTCTGCCACGGCACGGCCATCCACCGGGTCAGGCCGCCGGGGCCCTGGGCGTGCAGCGGTCCGTCGAGGGAGAGCGCGACGTCCGGGGTGAGCGCCTGGCCGTAGAAGGGCGGCGGCGGGGCGGCCGGGTCCCGGTGCCGAATCCGGAAGGGGCTGCCGTACAGCGTGGTGTGCCGCATCGGCCAGGTCAGTTCGCACCCGGGGTGGAAGGCGTCGGCCAGGCAGAACGACAGCGCCGCCCGGTCGAGGGTCTCCGGCCGCTGAGCGAACGGGACCTCGTCCAGGGAGGACGGGGGCTCGGCCGCCGGGTCGTGGTCGTTCACGAAGTCCCCGCGGGCCCAGCGCTGCAACAGGCGGTACTGCAGCGGGGAGAGCGTCATGTGCTGGCGCACCGACGTCGGCGGCAGGTTCATCGCGTCGCCGTAGACCGCCGGCCAGGGCACCGGCGACACGCCGTCGCGGTCGTAGTCGCGCACCGCGAGCCACACCTGACGGCGCAGCTCCCGCTGCACGGGCGAGGGGTCCGCGAGCGCCGCGAGCCGGGCCGGGTCGAGGAGGTGCTCGCGGCCGCCGTGCCCGAACTGCACGGCCAGGCCCTTGTTGACCCACTGCAGGCCGGACAGCCTGCGCAGCACCGGCAGGACGTCGCGGGTGAACGACACCTGCGGCGGCTCGGGGAGCAGCCCGGCCTCGAAGAAGGAGCCGCGCACCAGGTCGTACATGGTCCGCACCGACATGAGCTCGGGTGCGTAGTTGGGCGGTGCGGTCACCACCCAGCCCGGCTCGACCGGGATCCGCCGTCCGTCGATGCTGACCTCGGCGGTGACCGGGCCGTCGGAGGTGTCGTCGTACCAGCCGTCGTTGTTGGCGAAGGTGTCGGCGGGGGCGTCGGAGGCCGAGGCCGAGACGCCGTGCCCGCCGAGGAAGATCAGCCGGCCGCTGTCGTCGGTGCGCAGCTCGCCGAGGTAGACCCGCCGGTCCATGAAGGTGCCGGTGTCGAAGCGGTACTCGGGCGCGCCGGAGCGGTTGCGGCCGCGCACCGAGCGGCTCCCGGGGTCGATGGTCAGCAGGCTGCGCTGTTCGGCCGGGATCTTGGCGTTGCGCAGGTTGCTGGCGTCGGCCTGCCCGGCCTCCGGGATGTCCAGGGCGATCTGGAACTGGTACCAGGCGGCCTTGGAGTTGGCGACGTGCACCGTCCAGCGCAGGTCGGCGTTGTCGGCGGTGAGTTCGGCGACCGGCTCGCCGGCCGCGTTGTAGCCGTAGACCCGGAACCGGACGCCCTGGCGCTTGAGGGCGCCGGTGACGTCCTTGTAGCTCCCGGGGGGAGCCACCGCCGGCTGGTCGACCTCGGGGGCGAGCACGAAGTCGTCCATCATGCTGTCGCCGACCCGGGCCACGCCGATCGCGGGGTGCACGGCGGCCCGGACGATCCGGGTGTCCCGGCCGGGCGGCGGGGTCAGCTGCGGGCGGGCCGGGCCCGGTTCGGCGGCGGGGACGCCGTTGACGTCGCGGCGCTGCTCGGCCGAGGCCCGGTAGACCGTCCGGCGCACCTCGGCGATGCTGCCGACGGGGCGGTGCTCGGCCAGCGAGTGCCACGGGTTGTAGGCGAGGTTCTCGCCGTAGGCGGCCTGGCCCCGGGCCGTGACGTCCTGCTGCTGGAGGGTCAGCCGGGCGACCTTCACGGGGGTGCTCGCGCTCTCCTCCCAGCGCACGGTGGCCGCGTCCAGCGGCATCGTGTCCGGGTCGGTGCGGAACTGGACGAGCAGGTCGAAGGCGGCCGTCCCGGCGGCGAGCCGGTGGGCGAGGTCGGTGCCCAGGTAGGCCGGGTCCTCGTCGGGCGGCGTCGCGGTCGGGTCGCCGGGTTCGCAACCGACCGGCACCAGCTTGTACTTGACGAAGCGTTCGGCCCCGAAGGCGTAGGGCAGCACGCCCCAGTAGGTGGTGGTCAGGACGCTCGGCTCGAAGACCGCCATCGCGTCGAGGATCTCCCGGGTGACCGGGTGCGCGTCCAGGTAGCGGTCGTAACTGCCGTCGACGACACCGGCCTTGGTGAACTCGCACATGTCCTGGGCGGTGTCCACGAAGAAGACGTCGAAGTTCTGCATCAGCAGGTCCTGGGTGCCCGCCTCGGTGTCGCCCTCCAGCAGCTTCGGCCCGGGCACCCCGAACAGCTTCACGCCGATGCCGAGGGTGGTCTTCAGGTCGGGGCTGCCGGGCACGGTGTCGCTGGAGAACCGCACCCAGGCGGTCAGTCCGCCGGGCTGCTCGTGCGCCGCCCGCAGGAAGCCGACGCGCAGCTCGGCGGGCAGGTCGTCGGCGACGGTGAGGACGCCGCGGGCGACGCCGTGCGGTTTGAGGAACACCGGGCGCTTCACCGGGTCCTGGCCGCGGGCCATCCTGACGCCCTGCGTCATGTCCACGAACATCTGCTTCAGCGCGGCGGCGGCGTCCGCCGTGCAGTCCGGCAGGGGCGGCCCCCCTGCCGAGTCGTCGAAGGGTTCGGGCTTCCCGATCACGCTGTGCTCCCGTCGGTGCGGCGGCTGGTCCGGTGGCTGCTCCGGTGGTCCGGTGAACGCCGCTTCCGGCTGCCCGGCCCCGGTCCAGCCTGCACAGGACGTCCGCGAACTGCGCGGCGACGTACGCCCGAAACGAGCACTGCCCCGGGCTGCCGCGGGCCCGGTCACTCCAATCGGCCAGCACCGCTCGCCCCGCCCTGGGCGCCGGGGGCAGCGTCGTCAGTGGCCGGTCGCGCCCCGGAGCGGGGGCGGCCGGACTCCTCGAGGAAAGGGAAGAGGGATGGCCAAGGAAGGACTGCGCGTCACGGTCCAGGGCGACCTGCCGCACGACGTGCTGGAGCGGATCGGGAACGCGGTGCGCAAGGCGGTGCTCTACGAGGTCGCGGAGCTCGACCTGGTACCGCCGCTGCGCGAGGTGCCCCTCGCCGGCGGCGCCCGGGACGCGGTCGACGCGGTGATCCACCGGCCGGGTCCCATCGGGATCCAGATGGCCCCGGAGCAGTAGTGGCCGACGCCGGGGGCGGCGGGGCCCGGACCGGGGCCACCTGCCCCAGCAGCACCTGCAGTCCGGGCCACCTGCTGCTGGGCATCGTCCGGCCGGACGGGACGGTCGCCGCGCTGCGCCAACCGATCACGGTGGACGCGGAGTTCGCCGAGCGGGCGGCCGCCCCCGGCCGGCGCCCGGCGGAGTCGCGGTTCCGCTTCGCCGGGCCGTGCATCGGGGCGGCCTGCCGCCAGTGGGAGGACGAGCGGTGTTCGCTCGGCGACGCGCTGGCGCAGGCGGGGCGCGAGTCGGGCGCGGCCGACACCGGCGCCCCGCTCCCGCCGTGCGCGATCCGCCCCACCTGCCGCTGGTGGCTCCAGGGCGGTCCGGCGGCCTGTCACGTCTGCACCCGGGTGGTGCACACCGCCGCGCCCCCGGAGGCGGGGCAGGGGGCCGGATCCGGGCACCCCGCGCGCCGGCCCCGGCCTGACCTGTGACCGGTCGGCGCGTGAGCCCACCCGTCGGCGCGTACGGGTCAGGGCTTGCCGGCCGGAGCCCGGTCCGCCACCGCTCCGCTCCCTCCCCGATCCCCGGCCCGCCCCGGCGGCGTCGCACCGGTGGGGAGCGGGACGCGCCGGGGCTCGGCGGCCGGGGCCGCCAGGGCCGCGAGGCGGCGGAGGCTGGCACGCCGCTGGAGAGCGCTGAGCCCGGTGGCCGCCGCGCCCAGGGCCAGCCAGCCCGCCGGGCCGGCCGTCATCACCACGCCGGTCAGCAGCAGCGGGCCCAGTGACTTCTGCACCGACTGGGACATCCCCGCCACACCCAGGTAGGAGGCCCGGGCGCGCGGCGGAGCCAGGCTGACCGCCAGCTCCCAGGACGCCACCGAGCGCAGCAGCTCCGCCAGGGTGACCAGCATCGCCGCGGCCAGCAGGGCGATCGAGGCCCACCAGGGCCCGCCGCCGGTGGCGGCCGCGGTGAGCAGGCAGGCCGCGAGCAGCGTCACCCCGTACCAGCCCACCGCCGCGGCCGCCCCGCGCGGGCCCTCGGCCCGGGTCGAGACGCGCAGCTGCAGGACGACCACCAGGACGGTGTTGACGATCAGGAACGCGGGGACGACGGCGTTCGGAGCGTCGGTGTGGTGCACCAGCCACAGCGGCAGGCCGACGTTGAGGACGGAGTCGTCCAGGTTCAGCGGCATGTCCAGCAGGACGAAGAGCAGGTAGCCGCGGTCGCGCCAGGGGCTGGGGGCGGCGGCCGGGTCTGCGGGGGCGTCCCCGCCGTCGTGCGCCGCCGCCAGACCGCGGCCGGCGGGCTCCCGGGTGCGCCGGACCAGGGCGGCCGCCAGCAGGAAGGACAGCGCGTTGGCGACGATCAGCACCCGGTAGGCGGTGGCGGTGCCGACGGCCAGGCCGATCGCGGCGATGCCGGCGCCCAGCGCGTACCCGGCGTTGGCCACGCTGCGGAACAGCGCCTGGTACGTCCCCCGCCGCTCGCCGGCCACCCGGGTGGCGAAGAGCATCTCCAGGGTCTTGGCGGCCCGTTCGGCCAGGCAGGTCAGCGCCACCACCGGCAGCAGCGCGGCGAAGTCGTGGACGACCAGCAGCAGGCCCATGGTGCCCAGGCGCAGCAGGTGGCAGGCGATCAGCAGTGTGCGCACCGGGAACCGTTCGGCGGCCCGACCGGCCAGCGGCGACCCGGCGATGCCGGCCACGGCGGCCACCCCGAGCAGCAGGCCGAGCCGCCCGGCGTCCAGGCCGACGACGAAGGTGAAGTAGAGCACCGAGGCGGCCGCCCAGACGCCCGTCCCGGTGCGGTCCACGCACTGCGCCAGCAACATGGTGCGGGCGTCCGGCCCGCCCGGCGGCCGCCGCAGTTGTGCTGTCAGTCCGTTCCCGTGTCCGGGCATGGCAGGTCCCCCGAAGTGCGATCGGCATCAATCTCGACGTCAAGATACTTCACGTCGAGATGGTTGGGGACCCCCGGGAGGCCCGGAGTCCGGAGCCACGCGGGTCCGGTCGGGCTGCTCGCGCGTCCGCACCGGAGCCGCGACCCCCGCCGGCCACCGCGTCGAGCCCCGCGGAAGGCCCGCACGGAGCCGGCGGCGAAATATCGCCGCGGCGGACCGCCGCCTGCTACAGTCGATTTAGTTGCAGTAGTGGTTCCCATGAACTTGTGTGCGCCTGCTGATATTGCAGGCGCATTTTTTGTTCCCCGGTTCTACCCGGTGGGCGCTCCATGCGGCGACTCGAAACCCGCACGGTGCGGGTTTCGGATGTCCCCTTGAAGGAGATTCTTTAATGGCTAATGGCACCGTGAAGTGGTTCAACTCGGAGAAGGGCTTCGGCTTCATCGAGCAGGAGGGTGGCGGCCCGGACGTCTTCGCCCACTA
Organism: Kitasatospora sp. NPDC004745; assembly: GCF_042873275.1. Classification (NCBI taxonomy): domain Bacteria; kingdom Bacillati; phylum Actinomycetota; class Actinomycetes; order Kitasatosporales; family Streptomycetaceae; genus Kitasatospora; species Kitasatospora sp. NPDC004745. Next base: position 21,594 of record NZ_JBIALK010000040.1, read on the forward strand.
CTCGAACATCAACGCCAACGGCTTCCGTGAGCTGCTCGAGGGCCAGAAGGTCGAGTTCGACGTCACGCAGGGCCAGAAGGGCCCGCAGGCGGAGAACATTCGCCCGCTGTAGTAGTACCTCTGCCACGGCACCCGCCGGGCAGTGAAGGGCCCGCACCGTGCACACGCCGGTGCGGGCCCTTCTGCGTCCGCCGCAGGGGGCCGTGCCGGGCGCTGGTACCGTGCCGCATGACACCGGACGAACGCGTGACCGTCCTGCACAACGGCAGGCTGAGGGCCGCGGGCATCCGCCGCGGCGACGTCGTCGCCTACGACTGGGGCTTCCGCCACGACGGGACCGATCTGATCCAGCGCACCTTCGTGCTGCTCGACGACCACGTGCAGATCAACCAGCCCGTCGCGTTCCCGCCGCAGCAGCGCGGCTGGTGGTACTGCGACCTCGTGAGCCTGGAGTGGGACGGCCCCGACGGCGACCTGTTGAGGACCCAGGACCTGTGGATCGACGTCATCGTCGGGCCGCCGGACCACCCCTACCGCCTGCTCGACCTGGACGACTACGCCGACGCCCTCGCGGACGGACGTATCGCGCCCGGACAGGCCGCCGACGGGCTGAGGCGGATGCAACGCTTCCTCGACCGCCGCCTCAACCGCCGGCATGAGGTGACGCGGACCTGGCCGGACTTCCCGCCCGCCGAGGTCGAGGAGCTCCTCACGGCCGACCTGCCACGTGACTGGCACCTGTCGGCCCGGCCGGAGTGACCCCGGGGCGGCACCACCGACGCGCCTCGCCCTCGCCGGCGCACGCGCCGGCCGCGGGCCGGTGGCCCGGCGTCCGGCCTGGGCGCAAAAGTTTTTTCCGACGACGTTGAACCGTTCCCGCCGCGGACGCGTGTGGAGGGTACCCGGGCGGCAACCGCCCGGATCGCCAACTATCGCACCCCCAGGGGGAGTTCGCCATGCCCAAGTCCGTCATGCCCACGTCCGCCATTCCCACGTCCGCCGCGCGCACCTCCGCCGCCCGCCGCCTGCTCGCCGTCTCCGGCCTCGCCGTGCTCGCGCTCGCCGCCACCGCCTGCGGGCCCGACTCGGGCGACGGGTACGGCGGGAGCGGCGCGTCGACCGCCGCCGCCCCGGCCGCCACGACTCCGGCCCCGGCGGGCGGCGACTCCTCCGCGGTCCGGCTCGTCGCCGCCAAGTCGGCCACGCTCGGACCGATCGTCACCGACACCGCCGGCCGGACCCTGTACCGCTTCGACAAGGACACCGCCAAGCCTTCCGCGACCACCTGCGTGGACGCCTGCGCCGCGAAGTGGCCGCCGGTGACCTCCCCGGACGCGGTGCAGGTCACCGGTGTCGAGTCCGGCCTGGTCGGCAGCGTGACCAGGCCGGACGGGACGAAGCAGGTCACCCTCAACGGCTGGCCGCTCTACCGCTTCGCCGGGGACACCGCGGCCGGGCAGACCAACGGGCAGGGCGTCGGCGGCACCTGGTTCGCCAGCACGCCCGAGGGGAAGAAGGCGCCGGGCACCCCCGCCCAGGCGCCCGCGCAGGGCGCGACGACGACCCCGTCGACGGCCGCCTCCCAGGCCGGCGGCTACACCGGGGGCTACTGACCCACCCGCCGACCCCGCCCGCGGCGGCGGGGCGCCCCGGGCGGCTGGACGGCCGGGGCGGCCCCGCCTTGCCCGCGCGGCGGCCCGTCACCCAGACTGTCGCGGTGCACCAGGACCGCCATCGCCACCGGTTGGGGGGCGCCGCGTTCCCGGTCGGCGTCCTGCTCTGCCTCGCCCTCGGGCTGTCCCTGCTGGTGGTCCGGTTCCGGCCGGGCGGGCCCGGACCGGCGGACGGGTTCGTCGACATCACCGCGGTCACCGCCGCCGCACCCGCACCGCCGGCCACCGGCCCGGACGCCTCCACCGGCTCGTACGCGGAGGACTGCGGACGCAACCGGGAGGGGCACCGCAACGCCGACAACGTGGTGGTCTCCCCCGGCACGGTCGGCGGCGCCCACCACGTGCACGACTACGTCGGCAACCTCTCCACCGACGCGGACTCCACCGACGACAGCCTCGCCGCCGCCGCGACCACCTGCACCGACGGCGACCGCTCCTCGTACTACTGGCCGGTGCTCCGCCGCACCGACCGCGCCGGCACCGCGGTGCCGTCCGACGACCCGCACGGGAACACCGGCGAGATCCTCGCCCCCGAGACCGTCACCGTCGAGTACCTCGGCAACCCGTGGAGCAAGGTCGTCCCGATGCCGCGCTTCCTGCGGCTCCTGGAGGGCGACCCGACCGCCGCCACCGACGGCGGCGCCGAGGCCGGCGCCCAGTGGAGCTGCACGGGCTTCGCCGGCCGCGCCACCACCGACCGCTACCCGCTCTGCCCCGCCGGCAGCCTCCTCACCCGCACCCTGGACTTCCCCAGCTGCTGGGACGGGCGCGGCACGGACAGCCCGGGCCACCGCTCCCACGTACGCTTCCCGTCCGCCTCCGGCGTCTGCCCGCACGACACCTTCCCGATCCCGCACCTGCGCGTGACCGTCGGCTACCGCCCGCCGCCGCCCGGGGCCTTCGCCCTGGACGCCTTCCCCGAACAGCACCACAGCCCGCTCACCGACCACGCGGTGTTCATCGGCCTGATGACCGACCGGCAGGCGGCCGGGGTGGCGGCCTGCCTCAACGAGAACCGCACCTGTCGGGAATTCGGTTGAACCGGACGGCGCCCGCGTACGTGCTGGACGTGGACCCGACGACGGAGGAATGGCGGATGGCGAGGACACGACCAGGCGGGCGGCAGGACGCCGCCGACGAGGCACTGATCCGGACGCTCTACGAGCAGCACGGCGGCGCACTGCTCGCCTACGCCATCCGGCTCACCGGAGACCGTGCGGCGGCCGAGGACGCCGTCCAGGAGACCCTGATCCGGGCCTGGCGCAACCCGGAGGCCCTGACCGAGGCCCGCGGGTCGGTGCGGGGCTGGCTGCTGACCGTGGAGCGCAACCTGATCACCGACCGGTTCCGGGCCCGCGCCGCCCGGCCCGCCGAGGTCGCGGAGGTGTCCGAGGAGACGGCCACCGTGCCGGTCGAGCACGACCACGCCGACGGCGTGGTGGAGACCCTGGTGATGTCGCAGGCGCTGGAGCGGCTCTCCCCCGAGCACCGCGAGGTGCTGCGGTCGATCTACTTCCAGCGGCTGTCGGTCACCGAGGCCGCGGCGCAGCTGGGGATACCGGCCGGAACGGTCAAGTCCCGCGCGCACTACGCGCTCCGGGCACTCAAACGCTCGTACACCGGCAGGTCGGGGACGTGGCAGGAGGTGTCGGTGTGACCACGGACGAAGCGAACACGAACGGCATGGACCCGAACGACGCGAACGACGCGACCGGCGCGGGCCGGGACGGCGGCGGCGCGCACGGCACGGGCGCGAACGGCGCGCACGACCGGAGCGCGGAGCTCGTCGGCGCCTACGTCCTGGGCGTGCTCGATCCCGCCGAGACGGCGGCGCTCGAACGACACCTGGCCGACTGCCCGACCTGCCGTCAGGAGGTGACCGAGTTGCGGGAGCTGGAGACCGTCCTGGGCGAGGTGCCGCCCGAACTGCTCGTGGACGGCCCGCCCGAGGGCGGAGACCTGCTGCTGCAGCGCACCCTGCGGCAGGCCAGGACGGAACGCGGCTCGGTGCTGCTCCGGCGGCGGGCCAGGATCGGCGCGGTCGCGGCCGTCGCGGCCGCCGCGGCGCTGGTCCTGGGGATCGCGCTGGGCCGCAGCACCGACACCGCACCGCCGGTGGCCGCCGGCCCGGCTCCGAACACCGCCACCGCCACGGCCACCGCGCCACCCGCGGGGACCCGGACCGGCTCCGTGACGGATCCGGCCACCGGAGCCCGGATGACGCTGACGGTCACTCCGGCGATGGGATGGGTCCGGGTGAACGCGGCGGTCACCGGCATCCCGGCCGGCCAGCGCTGCCACCTGGTGGTCAACGGCAGGAACGGGGCCACGGCGGACGCGGGCAGCTGGCTGGTCTCCGCTGTGGGGGCCAAGTCCGGCACCACACTGGACGGTTCGGCCATCGTCGCGCCGGAGGAGGTGACCTCGGTGTCGGTCGTGAACGAGTCCGGGCAGACCTTCGTGACCGTCCCGGTGTAAGCCCTCCCGGAGTAGGCCCTCCCGGTCTCGCACGCCGCCGCCGGCCCCCGGAGCTCTCCGGGGGCCGGCGGCGGCCGGGGTCAGGGCAGCAGGACGGCCTTGCCCCGGTTGCGGCGGGCCTCCAGATCGGCGTGCGCCCGGGCGGCCTCGGCGAGCGGGTAGGTCCGCCGGACCGGCAGGGTCAGCCGTCCGGCCGAGGCCAGCTCCACCAGCTGCGGCAGCCCGTCCTCGCCCTGTTCGGTGGTACCGGCGCTGAAGCGCACCCCGTGCCGGGCGGCCGCCATGTCGGCGATGGTGATCACCCTGCCCGCGTCGCCGGTCAGGGCGACGGAGTCGGCGAGCACCCCGGCGCCGGAGGCGTCGAACACGAAGTCCACGCCGCCCGGGGCCGCGGCGCGGACCCGCTCCACCCAGCCGTCGCCGTAGCGGACCGCGGTGGCGCCCAGGGCGGTGACCCGCTCGACGTCCTGCTCGGCGACGGTGCCGATGACGGTGATGCCGCGGGCGGCGGCCAGCTGCACCGCGATGACGCCGACGCTGCCGGCCGCGCCGTGGACGAGCAGGGTCCGCCCCTCCGGCACACCCAGCTGGCCCAGGACGCGGAAGGCGGTCCGGCCGACCGTGACCAGGGACGCGGCGACCTCCCACGACAGCGCGGCGGGCTTGGCCACCGGCCCCTCCAACAGGGCCTGCTCGGCGTAGCCGCCGCCCACGGTGGCGCCCAGGACCTCGTCGCCCACCGCCGCGGCGGTTCCCTCCCCGACCGCCTCCACCACGCCGGCCGCGTCCAGGCCGGGGACCACCGGGAAGCGGGCCGGGGCGGCCCCGGCCATCAGGCCGGAGCGGATCTTCAGGTCGAGCGGGTTGACCGAGGCCGCCCGCACCCGGATCCGGACCTGGCCGGGGCCGGGCTCGGGGGCGTCCACCTCGGTGAGGTGGAGCACCTCGGGCGGGCCGTACTCGGAGAAGGTGATCGCAGTGGACATCGGGAGCTCCCGGGTCGCAGGGGTCTTGGGGGGAGGTGGGGGTGCGGGGGTACCAGGCGGTTCGGACCCACTGTGCGGCCACCACGGCGGCCGCGCAGGTGACGGCGCCGCGGAGGGCCGTGCCGGAGCGGCGCCGCAGGTGGCCGCACCGGTCAGGCGTCGAGGGTGGGGTAGTCGGTGTAGCCGCGGTGGTCGCCGCCGTAGAAGGTGGTCGCGTCCGGGGTGTTGAACGGGCCGCCGGCGGCGAGCCGGGCCGGCAGGTCGGGGTTGGCCAGGAACAGCGCGCCGAAGGCGATCATGTCCGCGGTGCCGTCCTCGACCAGTGCCAGCGCGTCCGGGCCGGTCGGGGCCGGGTGGGTGAACGGGTTGAGGACGAAGGTGCCGGGGAACCGCTCGCGCAGCTCCCGGGTCAGTTCCCGGTCCGGCCCCTCCAGTACGTGCAGGTAGGCCGGGCCGATCGGTGCCAGCGCCGCCACCAGGGCCCGGTAGGTGGCCCGGTGGTCGTCCTCGGCGATGTCGTTGTACGGGTTCGCCGGGGAGATCCGCAGGCCCACCCGCTCGGGGCCGACGGCGTCGGCGACCGCACGGACCACCTCCACCGCGAAGCGGATCCGGCCCGCGGTGTCGCCGCCCCAGCCGTCGGTGCGCCGGTTGGCGTTCGGGGCGAGGAACTGGTGGATCAGGTAGCCGTTGGCGCCGTGGATCTCCACGCCGTCGAACCCGGCCTCGACGGCGTTGCGGGCCGCGGCGGCGAAGTCGGCGATCGTCCGCCGGATCCCGGCCTCGTCCAGTTCCTCCGGCGTCACGAAGTCCTTCGGGCCCTCGTGGGTGAACACCTGCCCCTTGGCGGCCACGGCCGACGGCCCCACCGGGACCAGGCCGTCGGGCAGCAGGCTCGGGTGGCCGATCCGCCCGGTGTGCATCAGCTGCGCGAAGATCACGCCGCCCTCGCGGTGCACGGCGTCGGTCACCGTGCGCCACGCCCGCACCTGGCCGGGCGTGTGGAGGCCGGGGGTGTTCGGGTAGCCCTGCCCGACCGCCGAGGGCTGGATGCCCTCCGTGACGATCAGGCCTGCGCCGGCGCGCTGCGCGTAGTACTGCGCCATCAGCTCGGTCGGCTCCCCGCCGGGGCCGAACGCGCGACTGCGGGTCATCGGCGCCATCGCGACCCGGCTGGTCAGGCTCCTGCCGCCCAGGACGATCGGATCGAAAGCAGTGGTCATGGTCTCTTCCCTCGCAACCAGTGATGGGCGGTGTCCCCGTCCCATCCGGCGTCACAGTTACCTGCTCGAACAGGTAAATGCGGCGAAGGCATTCCCGGCCCGCGATGTGACCCGCGTCACGCGCTTTGAACAGCCGAAATCGCCGCGCGTAGGTCTGCGGCCCCGCGCTGGCGGCCTCGCGCGATAGCGTTGCCTGACCGATCAGGAAGTGAGGACGAGATGACGCAGTCCACCCCGGAGCCCGGGCCGGTTCCGGCGGGAGCCCGGACGGAACCGAGCGTCCCGGTACCGGCCGCGGCCGGCGGCGGGCCCATCAGCCACGCGATCTTCCGCCTCGCCCGCCTCCACCGCATGTTCGCCGGGCAGCTCCTGCGCCGCATCGGCCTGCACCCGGGCCAGGAGCTGGTGATGATGCACCTGTGGGAGCTCGGCGCCCAGCGCCAGACCGACCTGGTGCGGCTCCTGGACTCCGACGCCGCCACCATGACCCGCACCGTCCAGCGCCTGGAACAGGCCGGATTCGTCCGCCGACGCCCCTCGCCCACCGACCGGCGCGCCTCCCTCATCGAGCCCACGGCGGCCAGCCAGGCCCTGCGCCACGAGGTCGAACAGGCCTGGAGCCGGCTGGAGGAGCTCGTGGCGGCCGGCCTGACCACCGACGAACGCACCGAGGCCCGGCTCACCCTGGAACGCCTGGAGCAGAACCTCCTCCAGGCCGCCGAGACCCCGGACCCGGAGGCGGACACGGAGCGTTAGCCCACCGGGACGGCGGGCCCCGTCCGACCCTCCGGGTGCCCGGGGGCGGCTCGGTCAGGCGTGGGCCGCGGCGCACTCCGGGTGGCCCCAGCTGCCGCCGACCTTGGTGATCTTGTCGCCCTTGGCGTACGGACGGGCGCACGGGCAGGTGCCGGGGTAGCGGGCGGCCAGGGTCCGGGAGCCTCCGGAGGAGGACGACCGCTTCGCGGCCGGGGCTCCGGCCGGGCGGCTCGAGCGCGGTGCGGAGGCCCGGACCGGGTCCGGTTCGGGCAGGTCGGCGGCCGTGCCGCCGGCGGCCTCCTGGGTGCGGGCGGCGTCGCTGGCGGCCTTGTCGGCGATGGCGTTCAGCGGGTCGCCGTCCACCTGGTGGGCGGGCACGTACACGAAGGTGACGTCCCGCCCCGCCAGCAGCTCGTCGATCTGCTGGATCAGCTCGCGGTTGGCCACCGGCTTGCCCGCGGCGGTCTTCCAGCCGTTGCGCTTCCAGCCCACCAGCCACTTGGTGACCGCGTCGCGGGTGTACGTGCTGTCCAGCCGGACCTCCAGCGGCAGCGCGGGATCCGTCGCCGAGAGCAGCTGGAGGAGGGCGGTCAGCTCGCCCACGTTGTTGGTGCTGTGCCCGAGCGGGCCGGCCTGCCAGCGCTGCGGGACCCCGGCGCCGTCGGCCACCACGTAGGCCCAGGCCGCCGGCCCGGGGTTCCCCTTGGCCGCTCCGTCACACGCCGCGATGAGTCGTTCGATCATGCCCCCGATCATGCCAGGGCGCGGGCGGCTCCTTCACCGGTCGGTCCGATCACGGCCCGCTCGGCTCCGGTCGGCCCCGCTCGGCTCCGGTCAGCCCCGGAGCAGCGGCAGCAGCAGGGCCGCGGACCAGCTGAAGCCGGTGGCGTTGCGCCCCTCCCCGGTCAGCGGGTCGTAGTTCTCCCGCACCGGGCCGTCGCCGCCGAGCCCGCCGGCCGCCGCCAGCAGCCGCTCCACGGCCCGGCGGGCGTCCTCGCCCCAGCCGTACCGGCGCAGGCCCTCGACGGCGAAGTAGGTCTGGTCGATCCAGGCGAGCCCGCGCCAGTAGCCGGCCGGGTCGAAGGCCGCGGAACTGCGGGCGACCGTCGGGAACGGCAGTGCGGTCCCGAACTCCGCCGGGTCGAGCAGGTGGCCGCGGACGGCGCGGGCCTGGGCGGGCGAGGCGGTGCCGGACCAGAGCGGGATCGCGCCCTCGATGCCGCGGCCCCGGGTGGTGAGCCGGGCGCCGGTGGTCAGGTCGGTGTCGTGGAACCAGCCGGTGGCCTGGTCGAACATGGTGTCGCGGACGGCGCGGTCGATCCGCCCGGCCCGTTCGCGCAGCCGCTCGGCGGCGGGCCGGTCCCCCAGCTCGGCGGCGATCAGGGCCAGGTGGCGGTGGTCCGCGGCCAGGTAGGCGTTGAGGTCGACGGAGCGCTGTGCGAGGGACCAGCCCCGCAGGGCGCCGTCGACGCCGCGGTTGGCGACGACCGCCGCACCGAGGGCCGCGTCGAAGCGGGGCGCGTTGTCCATGCCGGACTCCCAGGCCGCGGCCTGGCGGCAGTCCTCCGGTCCGGCATTGGCCTCGTCCACGGTGGCGCCGTACTCGCACAGGCCTTCGCCGAGGTGGTCGCGGGTGCGGTACCACCAGTCCTGGTAGGCGGTCAGCCGGGGCAGCATCTCGCGCAGGAAGGCCCGGTCCCCGCTCTGCCGGTAGACCTCCCAGACCGCCCAGGAGGCCAGCGGGGGCTTGGAGTTGCGCTCGTTCCAGTTGCCGCCCCCGGTGCTCGGGTCGTTGTAGAAGACGCAGTCCGGGATCATCCCGGCGTCCTGCGGGCGGGTGGTCGAGTCGGCCCGGATCTGGTGGTCGAACATCGCCCGGATCTGGTTCGCGGCGAGGTCGGGCGCGAAGAGGGCGGTGCCGACGGCCTGCTTCCAGGTGTCCCAGGCCCAGACCCCGTTGAACCACTTGTACGAGATCGAGGGGGTGACGGCGTCGTGCCGGATCCGCCCGGCCGGGCTGCGCCAGTTGGTGACCAGGGTCTGCACGCACTTGACGGCCGTGCGGCGGCGCGCGGCCGGAACCCCGGCGGTCGCCCGGGCCAGGTACCCGGCCCAGCGGGCGGCGCCGGCCGCCGCGACCCGCTCCGGCGCCCGCAGGGCGGCGTCCGCCTCGGCGGCGGCCCGGTCGTACTCGGCCCCGGTGAAGGTGTAGCTCTCCGCCCAGTCGAGGGTCCGGGCCTCCCCGGGTGCCAGCCGGACGGCGTCGACCCGCTCGGTCCGGTGGCCGTCGCCGCTGACGGTGACCCGGACGGGCTCCGCGTGCCGGACCGCGAAGCGCTCGGTGCCGTCGGTCAGGTAGTCCCACGTCCTGCGGACCCGCGCGAACCGGACCTCCACGCCGCGATCGGCGGCCACCAGGCGCGGAGCGTCGCGCTGCGGCGCGTCGGCCGGGCGCAGCAGGGTGCCGGTCCAGGCGACCTGCAGGGTCCGTACGCCGCTGCCGCCGTTGGCCAGCCGGGCCCGGACCAGGGCGGTGCGGTTGCCGGCGAAGCGCAGCTCCAGGGTGAGGGCCAGGCCGGCTCCCAGCGCGTAGGACTGGCGCAGCAGGCCGGGGAGGGAGGTGAGCCGGGGCGCACCGGCGGCGGCGAGGTCCAGCTCCCGGCCCCGTTCGGTCAGCCGGATGCGGCTGAGGCCGTCGCTGAGCCACCAGGGGTACTCCTGGGCGAGGTGGAGCGGCCCGGTGAAGCCGCCGAGCCGGTCCTGCGGGCGCGGCAGGGCGTAGGCGTGCCAGGCGCCGAGGTCGGCGAAGACGGTGATCGGGTTGTTGCCGCCGGCGTCCCCGGGGTAGGCCTGCGCGGGCGTGCCGTGCAGGTCGAGGACGTCGGGGTAGCGCTCGAGCGCTCGGGCGGCGGTGTCCTCGGGACCGGGCCCGGCGGGGGCCTCGTCGGCGGCGGCTTCCGAGGTACCGGGGGGACCGGCCAGGGCGAGGGCGGTCCCGCCGGCGGCGGTGGCGGCGGTGGCGAGGAAGTGCCGGCGGGTCAACGGGCTCACGTGGGCTCCTCGGCGGGGTCGGGGGCGGCGACGGGAGGTGCGGGGACAGCTTGCCTTCCGAGGAGCGGATGCCCAAGACCGCGTGGGGGCCGCCGACCTGACCGGCGGCGAGCGAAGTCCGCGACGGCGCCTCGCCGCCGGGGCCCGCTGACCCTCCGTCGGCTTCCGACGACCCGGGCGGCGCGCGCGTGCTAGGGTCGGCGGCGCTGGATGGAATGCGCGAAAAATCCGCTCCTGAATGGTGTTTCTGAGCGGCACCCCCGTGGTGCTCGTTCCTCTCCGAGGAACCCGGTGCTTCCTTCGTCGTCATGAACGAAGGCAGAGGACTGTGCACTTTCCGTATCGTGTGATCGTCATCGGCGCTGGACTGGGTGGACTCGCGCTCGCCCACGGGCTGCGCAGGCGGGGCGTCGACGTCGACGTCTACGAACGCGACGCCCACCCCGGAGCCCGCCCGCAGGGGTACCGCATCCAGCTCGACGAGCCCGGCCTGACCGGCCTGCGGGAGTGTCTGCCCGCCGCGCTCTTCGAGCTGTGCCTGTCGACCGCGGGCGCACCTCCCGCCCGGGTCTCGGTCCGCAACCGCCACCTGGACGTCCTGGCCGACCGGGCCGCGGCCGGCGGCGCCCGGACGCCCGACGCGATCGGCCCGCGCGCGTTCGACCGCCCGACGCTGCGCCGGATCATGCTCCTCGGGCTGGGCGACCGGGTGCACCACGGCGCCCGGCTGTCGGCCTACCGGCACGAGACCGACGGGCGGGTCACCGCGTGCTTCGCCGACGGCCGGACCGCGACCGCGGAGCTGATCGTCGGCGCAGACGGCGTCAACTCGGCGGTGCGCCGGCAGCTGCTGCCCGCGGCCGGGGTCGAGGACGCCGGGCTGCGGCTGGTCTACGGCCGGATCCCCCTGGACGACGGCACCCGGAGGGCCCTGCCCTCCTGGGTCTTCGAGAGCATCTTCACCGTGCTCACCGACGGGCCGGAGGGGGCGCATCTCGGCCTCGGCCCGGTCGAGTTCGGCACCCGGCCCGAGCGTTCGGGCCGCGCCCTGACCCCGCCCGTCGACCTGCCCCCGGTCGGCGACTACGTCGCCTGCATGGTCGGCGCACCGACCGGCCACCCCGCCATGCCCGCCTTCGAGGACCTGCGCACGCTGCCGCCGGACGGGCTGCGCGACCTCGCGCTCCGGTTGTTGGGGGGCGGCTGGCACGAGGACGTGCACCGCCTGCTGGACCGGTGGGACACCGCGTCGCTCTTCCCGCTGCGGATCTCCACCGCGGCCGCCGTGCCCGCCTGGGAACCGGGCCGGGTGACGCTGATCGGCGACGCGGTCCACGCGATGAGCCCGGTCCTGGCGATGGGCGCCAACACCGCCCTCCGCGACGCCGGCGAACTCAGCCGGGCGCTGGCCGACCCGGCGGGTCGGGGCGAGTGCCCGGTGCGGGCGGTGGGCGCCTACGAGAGCCGGATGCGGGACTACGCCTTCCCGATCGTGGCGGACTCCCGCCGGACGGGGCGCCGACGCGTCGGCCAGCAGTGACCCACGCCGTCGCGCCGACGTCGAGGGGGGCGACGTCGGCGCGGCGGGCGGGCGGCGGGCGGCGGGCGGGCCGCCGCCCGGGGCGTGCCGGCGAGGTCGCGGCCGCGGCGGTGATCCACCGGACCCGCCCTACGGGACCAGCACGATCTTGCCGGCGACGGTGCCGGACTCGGCCAGCCGCATGGCTTCCGCGGCCCGGGCCAGCGGGAGTTCGGCGGCGACCCGGGCGGTGACCTCGCCTCGCGCGAGGGCCGCGAAGACCTCGGTGAGGTCGGCGCTCAGCCGGGCGCGGAAGCGGTCGCGGCCGAGCGCGCGGCCCGCCCAGACGTTGTAGAAGTAGGCGCTGCGGCGGTTGGGCAGCGCGTTCCAGAGCCACACCCGGCCCAGCAGCCGGAGCACCGGCCACTGCTTGGAGCCCTGGTCGTCGCGGGTGGACGCACTGCCGTAGGAGACGAGCGTGCCGCCGGGGGCGAGCAGCCGCCAGGAGTCGACGATGCCTTCGCCGCCGACGTGGTCGAAGACGGCGTCGACCCCGCCGGGGGCGAGTTCGCGCACCCGCGCCGGGACGTCCTCGGTGCGGTAGTCGACGGGCAGCACGCCCTGGGCGCGCAGGCTCTGGTGGTGGCGCCGGGAGGCGGTGCCGATCACCGTCGCCCCGGCGGCGAGGGCGAGCTGGACGAGGACGGTGCCGACACCGCCGTTGGCCCCGTGCACCAGCACGGTGTCACCGGCGCGGACCCGGGCCTTGCGGTGCAGCATCTGCCAGGCGGTGATGCCGTTGACGACCACCGTCTCGGCCTCCGCGGCGCCGATCTCCCCGGGCACGGCCACCAGGTCCGCCGCGTCGATGGCCATGTGGCTGGCCCAGCCGCCGACCTTCACCAGCGCGGCGACCCGGGTGCCGACCAGCCGGGCGTCGACGCCGGGGCCGACGGTGAGCACGGTGCCGACCAGGTCGTAGCCGGGCACGAAGGGGAAGGGCGGCTGGTCGTAGTAGCGGCCGCGGCGCATCTGCTGTTCGGCGAAGGAGACCCCGGTGGCCTCCACCCGGACCACGGCCTGGCCGGCCCCGGCGGTCGGGACGGCTCCGTGGCGCAGCTGCAGGCCTTCCGGCTCCACCACGCCCGGGAGCACGACCTCGACCAGCTGCTCGGCGGCGGGCTGCCCGGCGGCGGTGTCCGCGGCGGTCGGGACAGCGCTCAGGCCGGCGTTCGGGTTCGCGTTCAGGTCGGCGTTCATGTCGGTCTCCACTCGTCGGTCGCGTTATGCGCTCTCTCGTTCGTTAGAAGTTATAACCCCTCGGGAAGGCGAACGTCAACAACTCCAGTGATAGCCTCTAACCGAACGAGCCGACACAGCCACACCGACGGAAAGGCGGCCGGCCATGGCGGAGACAGCGGCGAGCAAGGGCGACGCGGCCACCCCCCGCGAGCGCTACCGCTCCCAGGTCCGCACCGAGATCAAGGAGCGCGCCTGGGAGCAGATCGCGACCGCCGGGGCCTCCGCGCTCTCGCTGAACGCGATCGCCCGGCAGATGGGCATGAGCGGCCCCGCGCTGTACCGCTACTTCGCCGGTCGAGACGACCTGATCACCGAGCTCATCCGGGACGGCTACCGCAGCCTGGCCGACGCCTTCCGGGCCGCGGCCGACGGCGGCGCCGACCTCGCCGGACTGGCCGACACCCTGCGCCACTGGGCCCTGGCCGACCCGCAGCGCTACTTCCTGCTCTACGGCACGCCCGTCCCCGGCTACCACGCACCGCCGGACACCACCGCGATCACCGGCGAGATCATGGCCGTGATCCTGGACGCCTGCGCCGCCCTCCCGGCCGCGGCCCCGGACCCGGAGGACGGCCCCGGCGCCGGATTCGACGCCGACCTCGCGACCAACCGGGCCTGGGCCGGCGACCACCCCGCCCCGCCCCGGGCCCTGCGCCGCGCGCTCGGCTTCTGGACCCGGCTGCACGGCGCCCTCTCCCTCGAGCTCGCCGGGCACTTCACCGGCATGGGCTTCGACCCCGCACTGCTCTACGCCGCCGAACTGGACTCCCTGCGGTCCCGCTGAGCCGCGCTCGCTTCGACCGGCAACCGCCGGGCACGCGTGCGCACTGGTGCACGCGGCCGGGCCTACGATGGCCGGATGAGCAACGGCGAGGTTCCGGCAGCTGCACACCACTCGCACCAGCGCGGGGGCGAGCGCCTGGAGGTGGCCGCGTCCGTGCTGACGATGCTGGCCGACCGCACCCGGCTGGCACTGCTGGAGCGGCTCGGCCGGGGCGAGGCGGACGTCACCACCCTGACCGAGGCGACCGGCGCGGCCCGGCCGTCCGTCAGCCAGCACCTGGCCAAACTGCGCCTGGCCGGTCTGGTGACCACCCGCAAGGACGGCCGGCGGGTGGTCTACTCGCTGCGCCACGGCCACCTCCGCCGGCTCGTCGACGAGGCGCTCAACGTGGCCGACCACCAGATCGGCCACCTGCCGCCGCACGACTGACCGCCACCCCCGGCGGGGCGCGGACACCGCCAGAGGGGCGCGGACACCGGCCCGGGAGCCGTGGGCGGCCATCCGCACAACAGGTGCACAGGTACGCACGCATTGACTATGATGGTGCGGCACTCCCACCGACGAACCGGACGGGGCCGCCATGCTGTCCGTACTGCGCAACCGTGCGTACCGCCGCCTGTTCACCGCCCAGGTCGTCGCCCTGGTCGGCACCGGACTGGCCACCGTCGCCCTGTCGCTGCTGGCGTACGACCTCGCCGGGGCCGACGCCTCCGCCGTACTCGGCACCGCACTGGCGATCAAGATGGTCGCCTACGTCACGGTCGCCCCGGTCGCCGGCGCGCTCGCCGGCCGGATACCCCGGCGGGCCCTCCTGGCCGGGATGGACCTCACCCGGGCGGGCGTCGCGCTCGCCCTGCCGTTCGTCGACAGCGTGTGGCAGGTCTACCTGCTGATCCTCCTGCTGCAGGCCGCCTCCGCCGCGTTCACCCCGACCTTCCAGGCCACCATCCCGGACGTGCTGCCCGCCGAGCGGGACTTCACCCGGGCGCTGTCCATGTCCCGTCTCGCCTACGACCTGGAATCACTGTTCAGCCCGGCGCTCGCCGCGCTGCTACTCACCGCCGTCAGCTACGACTGGCTCTTCCTCGGCACGACGGCCGGCTTCCTCGCCTCCGCCGCGTTGGTCGTCTCCACCGTGCTGCCCAGGCCCGCGCCCGTCGAGCGGTCCGACGGCGGGCGCCCCGGCGACGGCCGCGCCAGGGTCCGGGCCGGCGGCCGGCTGTTCCGGGCCACCCCGCGGCTACGGGCCCTGCTCGCCCTCGACCTCGCGGTCGCCGCCGCGGGGGCGATCGTCTTCGTCGACACCGTCGTGGTGGTGCGCGACCACTTCCACCGCCCGGCTGGCGCCGTCTCGCTCGCCCTCGGCGCGTACGGCGCGGGCTCGATGCTCACCGCACTGCTGCTGCCCCGCCTGCTGGCCAAGGTCGGCGACCGGGCGGTGATGCTGCCCGCCGCGTTCGCCCTGCCCGCCGTCCTGGGCGCCGTCGGCGCGGTCACCGCCACCGGGCCCGGCGCCTGGTCGTGGGCGGCCCTGCTGGCGGCCTGGGCGCTGGTCGGCGCCGGCAGCTCGGCGGTCCTCACCCCCGGCGGCCGGCTCATCCGGCGCTCCGCGACCGACGCCGAGCTGCCCGCCGCCTTCGCCGCCCAGTTCTCGCTCTCGCACGGCTGCTGGCTGCTCACCTACCCGCTGGCCGGCTGGCTGGCGGCGGGCGCCGGCCTGCCCGCCACCGCCGTCACGCTCGGGCTGCTCGCGCTGGCCGGGGCGGTGGGCGCCGCCGCCCTGTGGCCGGCCCACGACCCGGACGCGCTCGACCACCTGCACACCGACCTGCCCGCCGGGCACCCCCACCTCGCCGACGCCCACCCCGCCCGCGCCGGCGGCTGGCAGCACGGCCACCACTACGTCATCGACCAGGACCACCGCAGCTGGCCCCGCCCCGGCCGCACCCGCGCCTCGCTCGGCTGAGCCGCGCCGGACCCGGGCCCACCGCCCCTTCCGGACGCCCCGTGGCCAGGGTCAGGTAGGCCCGGGGGCCAGGTAGGCCCGGGGGCCAGGCAGGCCCGGGGGCCAGGCAGGCCCGGGGGCCAGGCAGGACCGGGGGGTCAGGCGCGGCCGGTGCGCCAGGTGTCGATGCCGACCAGGATCGCCTCCAGGCCCTGGGCGTACCCCTCGTCGAAGTCGCCGAACATCACCAGGCCCGCCGCGGCGGCGAGCGGGTGGGCGGCGAGGCGTTCGGCGCGGGCTTCCAGGTCGTACCCGGCCTCGCCGACGAAGGGGTTGGGGCCCATCGCCTGCTGCTCGACGGTGTAGCCGATCGTGTAGCTGTAGCCGGTGTACCAGGCGCGGGCGGCCGCGGTCAGGGTGAAGCCGGCGTCGACGAGCAGGCGCAGCCCGGCGTCCAGCCCGGCGGCGTACGAGGTGTCCGTGAACCGGGCGCCGCTGTAGACCCGGGCGCCGTCGCGGTAGCGGAGCAGCTGCGCGCGCAGCCCGTGCATGGCGGCGCGGTAGGCCTCGCGCCAGTCCCCGGCGGGCGGCTCCCCGGCGGAGTTCATCCGCCGCATCATCTCGGTCGCCATCTCGTCGAGCAGCGCCTGCTTGTCCTTGAAGTGCCAGTACAGCGCGGGCGCCTTGACGTCCAGTTCGGCGGCGATGGCGCGCAGGGTGAGCCCGTCCAGGCCCACCTCGTCGAGGAGTCTCAGCGCGGTGTCGGCGACCAGTTTCCGGTCGAGCCTGGGGGACTTCTGCGGGGTCACGGTTGACAGTTTAACGCCGTTAAGTGGATGCTTCCGCCACCAACCCACTTAACAACGTTAAGGAGTGGCCATGGCCTCCTCGGAGACGGCTGTGCACACGGACGTCCTGATCGTCGGCGCCGGCCCCACCGGCCTCGCCCTCGCCGTCGACCTCGCCCGGCGCGGCGTGGACGCCCTGCTCGTCGAGCGCGGCACCGCGCTCTTCCCCGGCTCCCGCGGCAAGGGGCTCCAGCCGCGCACGCTGGAGGTGCTGGACGACCTCGGCGTCCTGGCGGAGGTCCGCGCGGCGTCCGGGCACTACCCGCCGAACCAGTTCTGGCAGGACGGCGAGCGCCAGGGCTCGCGCCGGATGTACGACCCGACCGAACCCTCGGAGGCCGCGCCGTACACCGAGACGCTGATGCTGCCGCAGGCGCGCACCCAGCGGATCCTGCACGACCGGCTCCGCGAACTGGGCGGCGGCGTGGAGTTCGGGCACGAGCTGGTCGGCCTGACCCAGGACGCGGACGGCGTCACCGCCGAGTTCGCGGCCGCCGGCCCCGTCCGGGCGCGCTACGCCGTCGCCGCCGACGGCGGGCGCTCGACCGTCCGGCGGCTGCTCGGCATCGGGATGACCGGCGAGACCGTCGACCCGGATCCGCTCCTGGTCGCCGACGTGCTGCTCACCGGGCTGGACCGCGAGCACTGGCACGTCTTCCCCGCCGACGAGGGCTCCGGCGAGGGCCTGCTGGCCGCCTGCCCGCTGCCCGGCGCGGAGCCGCTGTTCCAGCTCGTCGCGCAGTTCCGGGCGGGCACCGCCGTCGACCCGTCCCTGGAGGGCCTGCGCCGGGTGGTCGCCACCCGCACGCACCTGACCCCCGACCAGGTCCTGGAGGTCCGGTGGGCCTCGGAGTTCCGGCCGCGGGCCGCGCTGGCGGACCGCTTCCGCGCGGGCCGGGTGTTCCTGGCCGGCGACGCCGCCCACGTGCACTCCCCGGCCGGCGCCCAGGGCCTCAACACCAGCATCCAGGACGCCTACAACCTGGGCTGGAAGCTGGGCGCGGTCCTCGCGGGCGACGCCCCGCCGGCCCTGCTCGACAGCTACCAGGAGGAGCGCCGCGCCAACGCCGCCGACATGCTGGAGCTGTCGACGAAGGTGCACCGCGGCGAGGTCCGCCGGGGCCGGGCGACCCAGCAACTCGGCCTCGGCTACCGGGAGTCGACGCTCAGCACGGAGACCCGGCGCGACCTTCCCGAGGGCGCCCTGCGGGCCGGCGACCGCGCTCCGGACGGGATCCGCGGCGGCACCAGGCTCTTCGACGCCTTCCGCGGGCCGCACTGGACCCTGCTGGTCGTCGGCACCGGGGCCGCGACTCCGGAGGCCGCCTGCCCGGTCGTCCGCATCCCGGCCTACGAGGCCTACGGCACCGGACTCTTCCTCGTCCGCCCGGACGGCTACCTCGGCTGGGCCGGAGCGACGGCGGACGGCCTCGCGGCGTACGCGGCCCGGGTCGGGGCGCCCGTCGGCTGACGGCGGCCCGCCGGAGGAGCGCCCGGGCCGGCGGCTCTCCGGGGCGCGTGCGGGTGCCGGATAGGATGAGGCATGAAATCGAACATCAGCCGCCCCAGGGCGACTTGGGGCAGATCGCGGCCGGACCTCCTGGCGTCGCTGCTGGGTGCCGCAGCCGCCGGATGGACCGTGGTCGCACTGACCGTGCACACCGGCGGCCCGGCCGCACTCGACCCCGACGGCGCGACCGACGCCGCCCTGGCCCGGACGGGCGCCGTCGCGATGGCCGTGCTCGCCGCGGTGGCGGCCCTGCTCTGGCGGCGCCACCAGGTCACCGTCGGCCGCCCGGGCGGCACCGGCGGCTGGCGACGGGCGGCCGTCGCCGCCTCCGTCGTGCACCTGGTGCCCGTCCTGGCGGTCATCGCACTCGCCCCGTGGAGCTGGAAGGCGCCACTGATCGCCTTCGCCTGCGCGGTGATCACCTGCGGTGTCCAGGAGGCCGCCTCCGCGGCGGCGCCGGCCGGCGGCCGGGCCGTCCGGCCCGTGCCGACCTCCGCCTGACGCGTCCGGGCTCCGCGCCCCGCGACGGCTCCCACCGGGTCCCGTCGTGGGGCACGCGCGTGTCGAGCCCCGGTGTCAGGCCAGGTGGAGGCGGACGCCGGAGTCCGTGAACGCCTTCCCCTGCGCCGCCGGCAGCCCGTCGTCCGTCACCAGGTCGTGGACCTCGGAGAGCGGGCAGATCGAGGCGAAGGTGACCCGGCCGACCTTGGTGCTGTCGGCCACGATCACCGACCGCGCGCTGCTGCGCAGGAACGCGCGGTCGGTCTGGGCCTCCATCTCGTCGTGCGTGGTGCAGCCCTCCTGCGGGGTCAGGCCGTCCACGCCGATGAAGGCGATGTCCAGGTGGTACTGCGCCAGCATCCGGTCCGCCGCCGGGCCGACCAGCTCGTAGCTCGCCGACCGCGCCAGCCCGCCGATGACCACCAGGCGGGTCTCCGGGCGGACGATCAGTTCGGCGGCGATGTTGACGGCGTTGGTGACGACCGTCAGACCGCCCCGCTCGGCCAGCACCCGGGCCAGCTCCGTGGTGGTCGTCCCGCCGCTGAGGCCCACCACCGCGCCCTCGGGGACGAGTTCGGCGGCCGCCCGGGCGATCCGCCGCTTCTCCTCCTGCTGCTTCTCGCTGCGGTGGCGCAGCGGCAGTTCGAGGTTGACGGCCCCGGTCACCGCGCCGCCGCGGGTGCGGTGCAGCAGCCCCTGCTCGTGCAGCTCCTGGAGGTCGCGGCGGACCGTCGCGCCGGAGACCCCGAGCAGCTCGGAGAGCGCGTGCACGTCCGCGCTCCCCACCTCACCGATGTGGGACAGGATCCGGGCCGCGCGATCAGCTTTGAGCATGACCGGAGTGTAGCTCTCGGGCCCGACAGGGCACTCCACCAGAGCGGATTCCCGCGTCAGCCCGGAGCGGGACCCGGGCCGGGCTGCGCAGAACTGACTCAAATGGCATGCACCGATCAATATTGAGCAGGATCACCGCCACCCCGAATGGCGACGCACCCTCCTTCTTCGCTGCTCAAACTTGCACTGATTCCGCCCACAGCTCAGCGGTTGAGCAAGAACGCGCAAGGGCCAACGGGCTGCCCTCCGTCATGGTCGAGCCGTGTCCACACTGCAACACTTCGGTAACGCGGGTGGCCCGTCGGGCCGTCAGAGATGCACACTCTCCTTCACCCGATGCTCAATCATGACTCGACCCAGCCCCGAGTAATCATCTTCGTGCATGCTTCCCGCTTGCACGACCTCGCCGGGCCTGGAACAACCCGGGACGGCCTCACGCGCAAAGGCGGAATCCATGAAGCGGCGTCTTCTCACCCTGTCGGCGGCCACGGCCAGCGCGGCACTCGCGCTGTCCGCGTGCGGGAGCGGCTCCGACGGCTCCACCTCGGCCGACGGCGTCACCACGATCAGGTTCGTCGCCGCCGACTACGGCTCCAACGGCCAGAACCCCGGCCAGGAGTACTGGCAGGGCGTCATCTCCGCCTTCCAGCAGCAGAACCCGAAGATCCGGGTCGACCTCCAGGTGATCAACTGGAACGACATCGACACCCAGGTCAAGACCATGGTGCAGAACGGCAACCAGCCCGACGTCCTGCAGACCGGCGGGTACGCCGACTTCGCCAAGAAC
This sequence comes from Kitasatospora sp. NPDC004745, assembly GCF_042873275.1. Taxonomy (NCBI): domain Bacteria; kingdom Bacillati; phylum Actinomycetota; class Actinomycetes; order Kitasatosporales; family Streptomycetaceae; genus Kitasatospora; species Kitasatospora sp. NPDC004745. The sequence goes on from NZ_JBIALK010000040.1 coordinate 41,791, forward strand.
GGACAGCTCTACCCCGCCACGGACGTCCTCTCCCCCGACACCGCCCAGGACTTCATCCCCGCGATGACCAAGGCCGGCACCCAGGAGGGCACCCAGTACGGCATCCCGTTCGTCTCCAGCGCCCGGATGTTCCTGATCAACAACGCCCTCTTCCGCAAGGCCGGCCTCGACCCGGCCAAACCGCCCACCACCTGGGACGAGGTCACCACCGCCGCCACCGCGCTCAAGGCCGCGGGCGTCGAGGTCCCGCTCGGCCTGCCGCTGGGCCGGGAGGAGGCCCAGGGCGAGTCCTTCATCTGGATGCTGGAGAACAAGGGCGGCTACCAGGACGCCGGCGGCGCCTACACCATCAACTCCCCCGCCAACGTGGAGACCTTCGGCCGGCTGAAGAGCTGGGTCGACGCGGGCCTGACCGAGCAGAGCCCCGCCTCCGTCAACCGCACCGACCTCACCAAGGACTTCGCCTCCGGCAAGGTCGGGATGATGAACGGCTTCCCCGGCCAGCTCGCGGACGTCAAGGCGATGGACGTCAGCTGGGCGGCGATGCCCAGCAAGGACGGCGCCACCAAGTCCACCCTCGGCGTCGGCGACTGGGTGATGGCCTTCAAGAAGCGCGGACACAAGGACCAGGTCAAGGCCTTCCTCGACTTCGCCTACCGCCAGGAGAACACGGTGCGGTTCGCCAAGGAGTACAACCTGCTGCCGGTCACCCGTTCCGCGCTCACCGCCATGCAGGCCGACCCGGACGGCAAGCCGCTCCAGCCCTTCCTGCAGATCCTGCCGACCGCCACCTTCTACCCGCTGAGCGACCCGACGTGGCCCGGCGTCTCCGCCCAGGTCAAGGTCCAGATCGGCAGCGCCCTCAAGGACCCGAAGAAGGCCCTGGACGCGCTCCAGCAGGCCGCCGAACAAGCCGGGCAGTAGCCGGGCGACGAGCCGAGGGAACCGACACCGTGTCCTCACCCGCCGTCGACGGCACCCGCACCGCCGGCCCCGACCGGCCCGACCGCACCGGTCGGCCGGCCCCGCCGGCCCGGCGCCGCCCCGCACTGCCGCGCCTCGGGCCGCTGCCCTGGATCGGCCCCGCCGTCCTGCTGATCCTCGTCGTGGTCGTCTGGCCGGTCGTCGAGATGGTGCGCACCTCGCTGCGCCGCATCGACACCTCCGGCACCGACCACGGCCCGGCCGGACTGGTCAAGTACCGCAAGCTGTTCGCCGATCCGCGACTTCCCGACGTCCTGCTCTGGACGGCCGTCTGGACGGTCGTCGTGGTCGGCCTGACCATGCTGCTCTCGCTCGGCCTGGCCCAGCTGTTCAACCAGCGCTTCCCGGGCCGGCGGATCACCCGCTGGGTGCTGATCGCGCCCTGGGCCGCCTCGGTGCTGATGACCGCGATCGGCTTCCGCTGGATGCTCGACCAGGTCGCCGGCGTGCTCAACCGCCTGCTGCTCGACCTCGGACTGATCGACCACGCCCGCGCCTGGACCGGCGACGCCGCCCAGGCCAAGCCCTGGCTGGTCCTCGTCGCGGTCTTCGTCTCGCTGCCGTTCACCACCTACACCCTGCTGGCCGGCCTGCAGACCGTCCCGAACGAGGTGTACGAGGCGGCCCGGGTCGACGGCGCCTCGCCCTGGCAGACGTACCGCAAGGTCACCCTGCCGTTGCTGCGCCCGGCCTTCCTCGTCGCCCTCGTGGTCAACCTGATCAACGTGTTCAACTCCTTCCCGGTGATCTGGGGCATGACCCAGGGCGGCCCCAACACCGACACCGCGACCACCACGGTGTTCATGTACATGCTGCGCGGCTACGACGTGGCCGAGTCGGCGGCGATGTCCGTCGTCAACTTCGCCGCCGTCGTCGTGCTGGTCCTGCTCTTCCTCAGGACCAGCGGCTGGAACCAGGAGGAGAACCGATGACCGCCCGCCCCCGGACCCCCGCCCGCCCGGCACCGGGCGGGCGCCGACCGCGCGCCCGGACCGTCCTGCTCACCGCCACCGCCTGGGCGCTGGCGGCGCTCTTCCTGCTGCCCTACGTCGACATGGCGGTCACCGCCGGACGACCGGCCGACCAGCTGCGCGACAACGGCTACCTGCCCACCCGCTTCGACTTCTCCTCCTTCACCAGCGTGTGGACGGACACCACCCTCGGCGCCAACCTGCGCACCACCCTGCTGGTCGCCGGCGGTTCCACCCTGCTCGTCCTGCTGGTCGCGCTGCCCGCCGCCTACCACACCGCCCGGGTCCGCTTCCGCGGCCGCCGGGCCTTCCTCCTGCTGGTGCTGGTCACCCAGATGTTCCAGCCCGCCGCGCTCCAGGTCGGCCTCTACCGCGAGTTCCACGCGCTCGGGATGCTGGACACCGTCTGGGTGCTGGTCCTCGCCAACGCCGCGTTCAACCTGGCCTTCGCGATCTGGATCCTCGGCGCCTACATCGGCTCCATCCCGGTCGAGCTGGAGGAGGCCGCGATGATCGACGGCACCGGCCGGATCGGCGCCCTCTTCCGGGTCACCCTCCCGCTCGCGCTGCCGGGCGTCGTCACCGCCGTCATCTTCACCTTCATCGCCGCCTGGAACGAGTTCGTGATGGGCCTGACCCTCACCAACACCCCCGAGCGCCAGCCGCTCACCGTCGGGATCAACAACATGATCGGCGCCTACAGCGTGCAGTGGAACCAGGTGTTCGCGGCCTCGCTGGTGGCGATCGTGCCGGTGGTGGTCCTCTTCGCCGTCATCGAACGCCACGTCGTCTCCGGGCTGACGGCCGGCTCCGTCAAGTAGCCGCCCGACGTCGGGCGAAGGGGGACACCCGTCCACCCCCGCCCGCAAGCCGGACTGCGCCGTCCGGATGACACCGGTGCCACGCGGGCGCATGGTGGAGAAGAGGGGCGGCACCCGTGCGGGGCACCGGTCCCGGTGCCCGCGCCCGCCGCCCGGCCCGACGACCCGACACACACCTGAAGAGTCGGCCCGCCACCACGGCAGTGGCGGACGCCCCTGAGGTCCGGCGAAGGGGAACGCCGATGACGAACCGACGAGCGAACGAGCACGCCCCGGTGGGCGGCGGCCCGCCCGCCGACGAGTACGCCGACGTGGTGGTGGTCGGCTCCGGCTTCGGCGGCTCGGTGGCCGCCTACCGGCTGGCCGAGGCCGGCCGGTCCGTCGTCGTCCTGGAACGGGGCAAGCCGTACCCGCCCAACGCCTTCGCCCGCTCGCCCGCCGCGATGGCCCGCAACTTCTGGGACCCGAGCGAGGGCATGCAGGGCCTCTTCGACGTCTGGTCCTTCCGCGGGCTCGAAGGGGTGGTCTCCAGCGGCCTGGGCGGCGGCTCGCTGATCTACGCCAACGTCCTGCTGCGCAAGGACGAGAAGTGGTTCGTCCACGAGTCCCCGCTGCCCGGCGGCGGCTACGAGAACTGGCCGATCAGCCGGGCCGACCTCGACCCGCACTACGACCGGGTCGAACGGATGCTCGGCGCGACACGGTACCCGTACCCCGACACACCGAAGACGGTCGCGCTGCGGGAGGCCGCCGACCGGCTCGGCCTGCCGGTGGAACGGCCGCCGCTCGCCGTCACCTTCGCGCCCCGCCCCGGCGGTCCGCCCGTCCCCGGGGCCCCCGTGCCGGAGCCGGAGTACGGCAACCTGCACGGCTTACCCCGCAGCACCTGCCGGCTCTGCGGCGAGTGCGACCTCGGCTGCAACTTCGGCGCCAAGAACACCCTGGACCACACCTACCTGTCGGCCGCCCGGCACCACGGCGCCGACCTCCGCACCCGCTGCGAGGTCCGCGGCTTCGCCCCGCTCCCCGGCGGCGGCCACGAAGTCCGCTACGTGGTGCACGACCCCGCCCGCGAGGGGCACCGCACCGACACCGACCGGCTGCCGGTGCGACGGATCGCCTGCGAGCGCCTGGTGCTCGCGGCCGGCACCTTCGGCTCCAGCTACCTGCTGCTGCGCAACCGCGCCGCCCTGCCCGGTATCAGCCCCGCCCTGGGCACCCGGTTCAGCGGCAACGGCGACCTGCTCGGGCTGGTCCTCAAGGCCACCGGCGGCGCGGCCGGGCAGGGCGCCCGCCGGCTGGACGCCAGCACCGGGCCCGTCATCACGACCGCGGTCCGGGTCGGCGACGAACTCGACGGGGACGGCTCCCCGGGCCGCGGCCACTACGTCGAGGACGCCGGCTACCCGGAGTTCGTCGGCTGGCTCGCCGAGGAGGCCCAGCTGCCGGGCGAGGTGCTGCGGACGCTCGGATTCGGTCTGGAACGCCTGCGCTCCCGGTTCGGGCACAGCCGGCAGAGCCACCTCGGCCGGCAGCTCTCACTGCTGCTCGGCTCGGGCGCGTTCTCCGGCTCCGCGCTGCCGCTGCTCGGCATGGGCCGCGACGTCCCCGACGGCCGGATGAGCCTGGAAGGCGGCTACCTGGAGGTCGACTGGACGGTGCAGACCTCGCTCCGCTACTTCGAGGGCGTCCGGTCCACGATGCGGGAGCTCGCCGAGGCGCTCGGCGGCGAGTTCGCCGACAACCCGCTCTGGTGGACCCACCGGGTGATCACCGTGCACCCGCTGGGCGGCGCCCCGATGGGCCGCCACCCGGGCGAGGGCGTCTGCGACGCCCACGGCGAGGTGTTCGGCGTCCCCGGGATGTACGTCCTCGACGGCTCGGCGCTGCCGGGGCCGGTGGGCGCGAACCCCTCGCTGACGATCGCCGCGTTCGCCGACCGCGCCTGCGACCACCTCCTCGCCGAACGCGCCGCGCCCCGTGCCGCGGCCACCGCCCCGGCCCCGGCCCCGACTGCCGTCGCTGTTCCTGCTGCTGCCGCCGCACCGGCTCCGAACCCGGCGCCGCCCCCGACCCCGGTGCCGTCCGTCGACGGCGGCCGCGGGCCGACCAGCCTGTCCTTCACCGAGGAGATGAAGGGCCACGTCGCGCTCGGCGTCACCGACCCCGGCCAGGGCCGGGCCCTCGGCCGGGCGCAGCACCGGCAGCTGATGTTCCACCTCACCATCACGGCGCACGACGTGGACCGCTTCGTCGCCGACCCGGCCCACCCCGGCACCGCCGTCGGCTACGTCGACTGCGACACCCTCGGCGGCCGGCTGCCCGTCGAACGCGGCTGGTTCAACCTCTTCACCCGCACCGCCGACCCCCGCCGGCGGCTGATGCTCTACCGGCTGCACCTGCGCGACCCCGGCGGCAACCCGCTGACCCTGGTCGGCCACAAGGACGTCCACGACGACCGCGGCCTCGACCTCTGGCACGACACCTCCACGCTCTACTACCGGGTGCTCGCCGGCCACGTGCCCCCCGGCGGCGACGAGGACGTACGGGTGCTCGGTGCGGGCGTCGTCAGCATCCCGGTCCGCGCCTTCGTCCACCAGCTGACCACCTTCCGCACCGAGGGCCCGCACCCCGCACTCGCGCTGGAGCGGTTCGGCCGGCTGTTCCTCGGCCAGCTGTGGGCCGTCTACGGCCCGCGCCTGGCCCGGGCCAGGGAGCCGGCATGAGGACCCGCGAACTGCGCGCGCACGCCGAGGAGATCGGCTTCACCCCGCAGGAGCAGACCCGCTGGCTGGCACCGCGCCAGCTCGCCCGCACGGCCGTCAAGGTCGTCCTGGCCACCGTCTTCGCCGACTACGCGGACAAACGGGAGATCCAGGGCGCGCTCTCCGCCAGGATGCTGCGCGCCCCGCTGCACCGGCCCGACGCGCAGGAACTCTGGTTCGACTTCGTCGCCGACCTCGGCGACGGCTTCGACGCCACCGGCTCCGTCGCCTGGGCCCTGGCCGCGCCCTCGCTCACCCTCCCCGGCCCCGCAGCGACCGAGCTGCCCCGGGGCGCCCTGCTCGTCCTCGGCGGCGACGAGGTCTACCCGACCGCCTCGGCCCGGGACTACGAGGACAAGACGAAGGGCCCCTACCGGGCCGCCCTCCCCACCGCCGACGACGAACCCCTCATGGTCGCCCTGCCCGGCAACCACGACTGGTACGACGGCCTCACCGCGTTCCTGCGCGTCTTCGCCCAGCAGCGCCCCATCGGCGGCTGGCGGACCCGGCAGACCCGCAGCTACTTCGTGGTGCAGCTGCCCCGGCGCTGGTGGCTGGTCGGCCTGGACAGCCAGCTCGGCGAGTACTTCGACGACCCCCAGCTGCGCTACTTCGAGACCCACCTGTCGGCCAACCTCCAACCCGGGGACGGCGTCATCGTCTGCTCCGCCGAGCCCACCTGGGTGAAGAGCGCCGACAAGGACGTCGACGCCTTCAACGCCCTGCACTGGTTCGACCGCAACTACGTCCGCACCCGGCTCGACCCGCAGACCGGCGAACGCACCCCGACCGACGCCGCCATCCGCCTGTGGCTGACCGGCGACCGGCACCACTACGCCCGCTACGCCGAACGGCTCCCCGACGAACCGGCCGGCACCGGCGACCTGCCCGCCGACCCGCGGCGCCGCCAGCTGGTGACCTGCGGCCTGGGCGGTGCCTACCTCGCGGCGACCCACCGACTGCCGGCCGCGCTGCCGCTGCCGCCCGCCGGCTCCCGCCTGCGGGAGAAGGACGACCCGCCGCCGGTCTTCGACCGCGCCCGCACCACCCACCCCGACGCCGCCGACTCCCGCCGGATCTCCCGGGGCCTCGCCCGCCCCTGGTCCCGGACCTGGCTGCCGCGCCGCAACCCCGGTTTCGCCGAACTCACCGCGGGCGTGCACGCCGTGCTGTTCCTGCTGACGAGCTTCCTGTTCGCGCTGGCGGAGGGCGTGCTGCGGCCCGTGGACGCCGTGCGCACGGCCGACGCCGGGGACCTCGGCGGCTTCGTCGGCGGCCTGTGCGGCGCGGTCGCGGTCCTGTTCGCGTTCCGCTGGGCCTACCGGCTGGTCCGGCCGCACGTCCGCGCCACGCCCTCCACCGGACTGGTCGCCGTCCTGGTGCAGGTCGCCGTCGCGCTCGTGGTCCTCGCCCTGTGCGTCGCCGTACCGTTCCCCGCCGACTGGTCCGGCTGGGCCGTGCTGGTCTCCTGCCTGGTGCTGGCCGGCCTGGTGGGCGGCGCCCTCGGCTCCGAGGTCTTCGCCCTCTGGGTGCTGTCGGCCCGCCACGGCGCCGCCGCCGAATGGCAGATGTCCGGCCAGTCCGTCGAGGAGTACAAGGGGTTCCTGCGCCTGCACCTCGCACCGGACGGCGACCTCACCCTCTACCCGCTGACGCTCGACCGCATCTGCCGCGACTGGCGGCTGCAGGACGACCCGTCGCTCGGCAGGCGGCCGGTGCCCGCCCGGCCGCCGACCGTACGGCTGATCGAGGAACCCGTCGTGGTCGCGCGCACCGCCGGGAAGGCCGGGACACCATGACCACCACCTCCACCGGGGCCACCCGTTCCGCGGCGACCGGGCCGCACACGCCCAGCAGGCCGACCACCCGCCGCGACCACGTCACCGAGGTGCGGCCGCTGACCGCGCTCGACGGCCGGCCGCTCAGCCTGGTCCGCGTCCACGGCCGCCACCCGCCCACCCGGGGGCCCGTCCTGGTCGCCCACGGCGCCGGGGTGCGCGCCGAGCTGTTCCGCCCGCCGCTGCCGCGCACCTTCGTCGACGCCCTGATCGACGAGGGCTGGGACGTCTGGCTGTTCAACTGGCGCGCCTCCATCGACCTCCCCCCGACGCCCTGGACGCTCGACCAGGCGGCCGCCCACGACCACCCCGCAGCCGTCGCCCACGTGCTCGCGGCCACCGGCGCGGACCGGCTCAAGGCCGTCGTGCACTGCCAGGGCTCGACCTCGTTCATGATGGCGCTGGCCGCCGGGCTGCTGCCCGAGGTCGACACCGTGGTCAGCAACGCCGTGTCGCTGCACCCCGTCGTCCCCGGCCTCTCCACCTTCAAGATCGCCCGCCTGGCACCGCTCATCGCCCACGCCCTGCCGGCCATCTCCCCCCGCTGGGGCGACCGGCCGGACGGCGTGCTCTCCCGCCTGCTGGTCACCTTCGTGCGCGCCACCCACCCGGAGTGCCGCAACACCGTCTGCCGGATGGTCAGCTTCACCTACGGCACCGGCTGGCCCGCCCTGTGGTCCCACGCCAACCTCGACGAGGCCACCCACGACTGGATCCGCGGCGAGTTCGCCGACGTCCCGATGACCTTCTTCGCCCAGATGAACCGGTGCATCCGGGCCGGCCACCTGGTGTCCGTCGACCGCACCACCGGCCTGCCGCGCTCCTCCGTCGACCGCCCGCCCAGGACCGACGCCCGGATCGTGCTGCTCGCCGGCGAACAGAACCGCTGCTTCCTCCCCGAGAGCCAGCAGCGCACCTTCGACTTCCTGCAACGCCACCGGCCCGGCCGGGACAGCCTGCACCTGCTCCCCGGCTACGGCCACCTCGACGTCTTCCTCGGCCGCCGCGCGGCCACCGACACCTACCCGCTCATCCTCAAGGAGCTGGCGACATGAAGCCGGTCCTGCCCCTCGCCCGGCTGGGGCTGTCGCTCGTGCCCTCGCCCTACCCGCGCCGGCAGCGGCGGCTCGCCGGGCGCAACGCACTCGTCGACGGCATCCCCTTCGAGATGCCCGTCAACTCGGCGGACACCCCCTGCATGATGGCCGCGTTCACCGTCGACCGCGCGGCCGCCGCCCGGCTGCTCCCCGGCGGCGAACTGCACCCGGTGGCCCTCCCCGGCCGGCGCGGGCTGCTCGTCGTCACCGTGGTCGACTACGTGCGCACCGACATCGGCCGCTACATCGAGTACTCCATCGCACTCGCCTGCACCCACGGCAGCCGGCCCGCACCGCCGCTGCTCCCCGGGCTCCTGCAGGGCGTCTTCGGCACCGGGCAGTACGTCCTGGACCTGCCGGTCAGCAGCGAGATCTCGGTCAAGGGCGGCAAGGGCATCTGGGGGATGCCCAAGCACCAGGCCAACCTCGACTTCAAGGTCACCGACGCCACCGTGTCCAGCGAGTACCAGGTCGACGGGCGGCTGGGCACCTTCCTCTCGATCGACCGCCCGCCGGCCACCGCCCTGCCGCTGCGCGTCAAGGCCGCCAACTACTGCGCCTTCCGCGGCATGCTGATGAAGTCGTTCGTCTACTTCGAGGGCGAGGCCGACCTCGCGTTCGGCCGGCGCGCCCGGGCCCGCCTCCTGATCGGCGACGCCCCGCAGGTCGCCGCGCTGCACACCCTCGGCATCGCCCCCGACCCGCTGTTCACCTGCTACCTGCCGACCACCCGCGGCGTGCTCGACGACCACTTCGAGTGCTGGTTCCTCACCAGCGAGGCCGCCGGCCGCAGCTACGGCGAGCCGCTGGGCAGCGTCGTCGGCCTCGGCCTCTCCCAGCAGTGGCTGGACCCGCCGGGCATCGACGTCGGCGCACGGCCCTGAGGGCGGAGGCACCGTCGTGAGCCTGCTGCCGAGCCGGGTCACCGGGGATCCGCTGCGGCTCGTGCTGGTGCTGATCGGCGCGGTGACGGTGCTCACCGGGCTGTGCCAACTCGTGGCACCCGGGCCCCTGCTGGACGTGCTCTCGGCGGAGTCGACGCCGACCACCCGGCACCTCTTCGGCACCGTCGGGATGTTCATGGTCGTCATCGGCGGACTGGTCGTGCAGGGGCTGCTGTCCCCCTCGCCGCCGTCCTACCTGCCGCTGTGGGTGGGGCTGCAGAAGTTCGCCGCCTCCGTACTGGTGGGCGTCGCCGTCGCCCGGGACCTCTTCGGACCGCTGGCCCTGCTCGTCGCCGCCTTCGACTTCGCGACGGCCGTGCTGTGCGCGGTGATGTGGCGGCGGCCGGCCCGCCGGGACACGACGCCGGCCACCACCGGGCAGCGGCCGGCCGCGACCGGGGAGCGGCCGTGAGACGCGCCCTGGTCCTGGCCGGCGGCGGGATGCGGGTCGCCTGGCAGACCGGTGTCGTCCGGGCCCTGCACGAGTACGGCCTGGGCTTCGACCACGTCGACGGCACCTCCGGCGGGATCATGACCACCGGCATGCTGCTGTCCGGTCAGGACCCGGCCGAGATGGCCCGGCGGTGGTCCGCCCTCGACGTCCACGACTTCAACGCGGCCCTGCCGCTGGGCGACTACCTCCGCGGCCCCTGGTCCCTGCCCGCCCTCGGCAGCGCCGACGGGGTGCGGCACAAGGTCCTCCCCGCGCTCGGCATCGACGTCGACGCCGTGCGCGCCGCACCCCTGGAGGGCACCTTCAACCTCGTCGACTTCACCACCAAGGCCTGCGTCGCGGTGCCGCACACCGAGATCGACCTGGACCTGATGACGGCGGGCATGTCGCTGCCGCTGTTCATGCCGCCGCTGCGCCGCGACGGGCACGTCTGGACCGACGCGGTGTGGGTCAAGGACGCCAACCTCGGCGAGGCGCTGCGCCGCGGGGCCGAGGAGGTCTGGCTGGTCTGGTGCATCGGCAACTCCCGGTACTGGGGCGACGGCCCGCTGGAACAGTACGTCCACATGATCGAGATGAGCGCGAACGGTGGCCTGTTCGCCGAACTGGCCGCCGCGGAACGGCCGTTCGTCCTGCACGTGGTCAAGCCCGCACACCCGCTGCCGCTCGACCCGGAGTTCTTCACCGGCCGGATCACCGCCGACACCCTGATCGACACGGGCTACCGCGACGCCTGGGACTACCTCGACACCGCCCGGCCCACGGGTGTCGCCAAGGACCCGACCTGCACGGTGATGCGGGACGCCCCCCGCGGCGTGCGGGTCCGCGAACGGCTGCGCGGCACCGTTGGCGGCGCCGACCTCGCGCTCGACCTCGTCGTCGAACTCCCGCTCCCCGCCGACGGCGAGCCCTCGCCCGGCGCCCGGCTGGTCGGCCACGTCGACCACCCGCCCTGGGGCGGCAGGCTCCCGCTCGCCGGCGGCCGCGTCGTGGCCGACCCCACCGGGCTCGACTACCTGGCCAGGGCCCGGCCCGCCGGCGACTGGGTCGACGTGCGGGTGCACCGCGACCTCACCGGCGACCGCGCCCTCGACCTCTTCTCCGAGGCCCGCACGGTCACCTTCCGGGCGGCGGACGGCAGCACCGGCGAGCTCCACCTCGGCCTCGCCGACGCGGCCCGCTCCCTGGCCTCCGTCGAGCCGTTCGGCGCCCACGGCCTCCTCGGCCACGCCGACGCCCTCACCGAACTCGCCCGCCCCGGCCTGCGCCGCACCCTGACACCCCCACCGGCCTGACCGGGCCGCGGGCGACGCAGCGCGCCGCCCGACGGTGCACCCGCTCCCCCCGCATCCTCCCCCGGCGCCCCCACGGGCGCCGGATTCGTGCTGCCCGGCGGGGCACGTCCACCGGCTCGGGCCTGCCCGTTCCGCCCGGACGTCCGGCTTCCCCGTCGCGCCCTGACCGGAACCGTCCTGGGCCGCTTGCGTCCAGCTGACGGGCCTTCCGCTCCCTCTCCGCAGCGACGAAGCTGGTGATCGCCGCCGGGAAGCAACGGCCCGGGCAGCAGGGCGGGACGCGTCATCGTGGGACGCGACCCACCGTCACCCTGCCTGTGGGCTCCGCCCCGCCGGCACCCCCTGACCGTTCGGACGGGCCGCTCCGCGGCCCTGCTCCGCCCTGTCGTCGGGGGCCGGCACGCACCATCACCCTCCCTGCCCCGCTCTGACAGGAGTCCATCAGCCATGCCCCGCTTCACCAGCGCCCTCGCCCGCACCGCCGGCCCGCTCGCCCTCGCCGTCGCCTGCCTCGCCGGCGTCGCCCCGCAGTCCGCGCAGGCCGCCTCGATAGCCACCTGGGACAAGGTCGCGGACTGCGAGAGCAGCGGGAACTGGAGCATCAACACCGGCAACGGGTACTACGGCGGCCTGCAGTTCAACCTGAGCACCTGGAAGGGCTACGGCGGCGGCCAGTACGCGGCCTACCCGCACCAGGCCACCAAGCAGCAGCAGATCCTGATCGCCGAGAAGGTCCTCGCCGTGCAGGGCCAGGGCGCCTGGCCGGTCTGCGGCCCCAAGGCCCGCCTCGCGGCCGACCGCGCCAACCCCTACCCGGACGGCTCCGGGCCGGTGACCCCGCCGCAGCCGGAGAGCAAGACGCTGACCTGGTACCTGTCGGACAGCGCGTCCTCCACCACCGCCACCCGCGCGTCGTTCGCGTTCGGCAGCACCCCGCTCGTCCCGCTGGCCGGTGACTTCGACGGGAACGGCACCGACACCCAGGCCGCCTACGACCCCACCACCTCGACGTTCTACCTCGCCAACTCGGGCAGCGCCGCCGAGGCCACGCTGACCTTCGGCAACCCCGGCAACCGGCCGGTCCTCGGCCGCTGGGACGGCACCACCTCCCAGATCGGCGTCTACATGCCCGACAGCGGAAAGTTCTACCTCCGCAACAGCGACGGCAGCGTCAACTCCTTCGCCTTCGGCAACGGTGGCGACTGGCGGCCGGTCTCGGGCGACTGGGACGGCAACGGCACCGTCACCGTCGGCCTCTACGACCCGGCCACCAGCACCTTCTACCTGCGCAACAGCAACACCGCGGGCGGCGCCGACCAGACCATCACCTTCGGCAACCCCAACAGCATCCCCCTCGCCGGCGACTGGGACCACACCGGCCACACCAACATCGGCGTCTACATGCCCGACAACCACACCTTCTACCTCCGCCACGACGACGGCACCGTCACCGCCACCTCGTACGGCGACTCCGGCGACACCCCGATCACCGGCGACTGGAACGGCGACGGCTACGCCACCCAGGGCATCGTCCACACCTGATGAACCGGTCGGCGCCGCCCCCTCAGCGCGGGGGTGCGGGGCCGAACCGCGCAGATCCCCGGCAGCGCCGGTCACCCGCAACGGTGGCCGGCGCTCCGGCGTGCCTGCGGCGCCCGCCCAGCAGTGCGGTGGCGGGCCGTTGTCCGGCCACGCACGCGCGGGCCCCCGGGCGGGTTCGCCCGGGGGCCTGCGCGGCCCGGCCGGCGGGCGGGCTCGGGAGGGCGCCGCGTACGGGGGAGGCGCGGCGCCCTCGCGGTGGAACAGGTCACCCGGCACCGGGTGCCGATCGTGCGTCAGGCGCGGGCGAGGACCCAGGCGCCGAGGCCACTGCAGCCGGAGGCCGAGTAGGTGGTGGAGCGGAAGCCGGGCGGCACGGGCGAACCGGGGCAGGTCCAGATGCCGACCCGGGCGATGTTGTGGCGCCAGGCGCCGACGCCGTTGCAGCCGTTGATGATGCGGTCGGTGATCACGTAGCCGGCGACCACCGGGGAGCCGCCGCAGGTCCAGATGCCGTCCTTGGCGAGGTTGTGCCGCCACGAGCCGATGCCGTTGCAGCCGTTGTTGACGTGGTCGGTGATCACGTAGCCCGTCACGACGGGCGAGCCCGAGCAGGTCCAGATGCCGTCCTTGGCCAGGTTGTGCCGCCAGGAACCGATGCCGTTGCAGCCCGCCTGCTGGTGGTCGGTGATCACGTAACCGGTGACGACGGGCGAGCCCGAGCAGGTGTAGAGGCCGTCGGCGGCGGGCTGCTGGTACCAGGAGCCCGCGCCCTGACAGCCCGTCCGGTCGTAGCCGGTGATGACCCACCCGGCCGGCACCGGCGCCCCCGAGCAGGACCACTGGCCCGGGCCGCCCCAGCCGGCCGGCTTGGCCGCGGCGGAGGACATGCCCCCGACGGTGCCCCCGAGGACGACGGCGGCTATCAGGGCGAGGGCGGCGCCGGTGGCGCCGACGCCCCGGCGGACGACCGCGGCCGTCAGCCGGGTCACCAGGTGGCGGATGTTCATGGACGACTCACTCCTGTCGGGTCGGTGGGCATGCGGAAAGACGTCCCGGCCGCGGGTCCGCGGCGGCGGAACGTGGGCCACCCTACGCGGAGGAGATGTGGAAGTACCGTGCGGATCAGATGAACACGGCCGATGACGAACCTTTGTCCGGAACCGGTCATGACGCCGCGTCAGCACATTGACGCCGGGGCTTCCGGAGCACTATGGCGGCCGGAGCGGGCCGGGCCGAGCGGTCCGGTCGGGCCGGGCGTCGGCCGGGCGTCGGCCGGGCGTCGGCCGGGTCAGGCCGCCCGGAGCACCCCCAGCAGCCGGGCCACCTCGGCGGCCACCGAGGCCCGGCCGGCACCCAGGTAGCGGCGGGTGTCCACCAGCTCCCGGTGCTCGTCCAGACAGGCCCGGACGGCCGCGGTGAACGCCTTGTTGAGGTGGGTGGCGATGTTGACCTTGGTCATCCCGCGTTCGACTGCGGCGGCCAGGTGGTCGTCGGCCACACCGGAGGAGCCGTGCAGGACCAAGGGCACCGGGACGGCCCGCTCCAGGGCGGCCACCAGCTCCAGGTCGAGGACGGCGTCCCGGGTCAGCATCGCGTGCGAGCTGCCGACCGCGACGGCCAGCGCGTCCACCCCGGTGCTCGCCACGAAGGCGGCCGCCTCGCCCGGGTCGGTCCGGGCCCCGGCGGCGTGCACGCCGTCCTTGCCGCCGACCTCGCCGAGCTCGGCCTCGACCCAGACGCCCCGCTCGTGGCACCGGGCGGCCACCTCGGCGGTCGCCCGGACGTTGGCCTCGTAGTCCAGCGCGGAGGCGTCGAACATGACCGAGGTGAAGCCGAGTTCGACGCCCTCCCGGACCAGCTCGGCCGAGGTCACGTGGTCGAGGTGGACCGCGACCGGGACGGCCGCAGCCCGGGCCACCGCGAGGGTGGCCCGGCCGATCGGCGCCAGCGCCCCGTGGTAGCGCACGGCGTTCTCGCTGATCTGCAGGATCACCGGCGCCCCGGCCCGCTCCGCGCCCGCGACGATCGCCTCGGCGTGTTCCAGCTGGATGACGTTGAAGGCCCCGACACCGTGCCGGCGGCGGGCGGCCGGCTCGACGATCGAGCCCGTGGCTACGAGGGGCATGGGTCTCCTTGTGGGGCGGCGGGGCGGGCGGGGCTGCCGGGGTACACCGGCCGCACCCGCACCCGGGGCAGCAGCTGCCGGTGCTCGACCGGGTCGAAGCTGCCGGCGAGCGGGGCGAGGACGGTGGCGGCGGACAGCGCGACCGCCTCGGCGAGCCGCACGGGCCAGGGGGTGCCGGCGACCAGGCCGGCGGTGAGCGCGGCGACGGCGGAGTCCCCGGCTCCGGTCGGGTTGCCGCGGACCGGCTCGGGCGGCCGGGCGCGCCAGTCGCCGTCGGGGGTGCTGGCCAGCAGCCCGCCGGGGCCGAGCGAGACGACCACGGCCCTGGCGCCGGCCGCACGCAGCCGCCGGGCGCCGGTGAGCGGGTCCACCGGCCCTGTCGTGGCGGCCAGTTCGGCCTGGTTGGGCTTGACCAGGGCGGGGCCGGCCGCCAGTGCGGCCCGCAGCGCGGCGCCCTCGGCGTCGAGCACGGCCGGCACGCCGGCCTGCGCGGCGAGGGCGACGAGCCTGCCGTACGCGTCCGGGGGCACGCCCGCCGGCAGCGATCCGGCGAGCACCACCGCCCGGGCCGACCGCAGCAACCGCCGGTACCGGGCGGTGAAGTGGGACCACTCGGCCCCGCTGACGGTCGGCCCGGGCTCCAGGTAGACGGTCGCGTCGCCGAGTTCCTCCTCGACCACCGTGACGGTGCGCCGGGTCGTGCCGTCGATCGGCACGAACTCGTCACGCAGGCCGGCGGTGGCGAGGTCGGCGCGCAGGGCCTCGCCGGTCGCGCCGCCGGCCAGTCCGGTGACGGCGGTGTCGTGGCCGAGCGCGGCGAGCACCCGGGCGACGTTCACCCCCTTGCCCCCGGCCCGTTCGGCGGGGGCGGTGACCCGGTTGCTGCCGTGCCGGGCCACCCGGTCGAGCCGGTAGGTGACGTCGACGGCCGCGTTCAGCGTGACGGTGAGGATCACCGGTCGCCTCCCGGGGCGAGGGCGCGGGCCAGCAGCGCGGCCCCGAGGCTGCCGGCGCGGGGGCCGAGTTCGGCCCGGACCAGCCGGGGCCGCGGGCGGAAGGGCAGCCGCTCGGCGAGCGCCGGGCGCAACGGGCCGAGGAGGTCCTCACCGGCCCGGGCCAGGCCGCCGCCGATGACGATCCGTTCGGGGTCGAGCAGCGCGGTGGCCGCGGCCAGTCCGTCGGCGAGCGCGTGCACGGCCTCGCTCCAGACGCGCACGGCCGTCGGCTCGCCGTCGGCGGCGCGCCGGTGCACCTGGGCGGCAGTGGTGCCGGGCCGCCCGGTGGCGCGGCCGTAGCGGCGGGCGATGGCGGCGGCGGAGGCGACGGTCTCCAGGCAGCCGCGGCCGCCGCAGGCACAGCGCTCGCCGCCGGGCCGGACGATGAGGTGGCCGAGTTCGCCGGCGGCGCCCAGGGCGCCGGTCAGTGGGCGGCCCCGGTCCACGACGGCGGCGGCGATGCCGGTGCCGACGGGGACGAAGAGGAAGCAGGGGCTGCCGCGGCCCGCACCGAGCCGGGCCTCGGCGAGGCCGCCGGCACGGACGTCGTGGCCGAACGCGACCGGCAGGCCGAGGTGTTCGGCCAGCCGGGGGCGGATCGGGACGTCGTGCCAGTCCAGGTTGACGGCGCGGACGACCGTCCCGGCGGCCTCGTCGAGCAGACCGGGGACGACGATGCCGGCAGCGCGGGGCTCCGACCCGGCCCGGCGGGCCAGGTCGGCGAGTTCGGCGGCGCGGCCGAGGACGGTGTCGAGGACGGCGGCCGGGCCGCGTTCGGGCCGGGTCGGCCAGCGTTCGGCCTGCAGCAGGGTGCCGTCCTCGGCGACGACGGCGCCCTTCAGCTCGGTGCCGCCGACGTCCAGGGCGATGACGGTCACGGCCGGGCGAGGATGATCGAGCGGGTCAGGTTGCGCGGCCGGTCGGGGTCGAGGCCGCGGGCCTCGGCCAGGGCGACGGCCAGTCGTTGGGCGCGGACCAGCTCAGCCATCGGGTCCAGGCCGGAGGCCACCACGGTGGCGCCGGTGGCGCGGACCTGGTCGAGCAGGCCGGCGGGCGGCTCGCCGAGGAACCAGACGACGCGGCCGGGGGCGCTGATGCTGACCGGGCCGTGCCGGTACTCCATCGCCGGGTAGGACTCCGTCCAGCTGCCGGAGGCCTCGCGGAGTTTGAGCGCCGCCTCGTTGGCCAGGCCGACCGTCCACCCGGTGCCGAGGAAGGTGAACTGCTCGGCGGCCAGGGCGGCTTCGGGCAGTGTGGCGTGGGCGGCCCGGCGGGCCTGGTCGGGCAGGTCGGCCGGGGCGAGGCCGAGGTGGCCACGCAGCAGCGCCAGGCCGGTGGTGGCGAAGCGGGTCTGCACGACGGACCGCTCGTCGGCGAAGGAGAGGTCCACGACGGTGTCGGCGGCGCTGGCGACGGGCGTGTCGAGGTCGCCGGTGATCGCGGTGGTGGCGGTGCCCGAGGCCCGCCGCAGGGCGTCGATCACCTCGGTCGTGGTGCCGGAGCGGGTGATCGCGACCACCCGGTCGTAGCGGCGTGTACCGGGGAACGCGGAGGCGGCGAAGGCGTCGGTCTCGCCGAGGCCGGCGTCCTCGCGCAGGGCGGCGTAGGCCTGCGCGATGTAGAGGGAGGTGCCGCAGCCGAGGACGGCGACGCGCTCGCCCGGTTCGGGGAGGCCGGTGGGCTGCGCTTCCAGCGCCCGGGACCAGCAGGCGGCTTGGCTGGCGATCTCCGCGGCGACGTGGGACATGGAACCTCCTGCACAATCCTGCATGTAAATGCTTGAAGATGAGCAAAAGATAGACCAGACACTCATGATTGAACAGTGGGCGCCGGAGGGCGCGGGAGGCACCGGACGGCGCGAAGCCTCCGGGGGCCGCCGATTGCCCCGAGCGGGTGACGGGCCCGCCCCGCGGATGGTTCGATCGACTCCCATCGACTCCTGTCGACTCCGAAGCCCAGCGCCGCACGGCCCCGGACGGCCGCGGCCCGACCCGGGGGGTGCCGTGCTCCACCTCGACCTGGACCGCGCCGTGCTCGCGAACACCCGGTTCGCGATCTCGCCGCTGGCGAACGCACTGGGGGTGCTCTGGCTGCTGCGCGGAGACGCACGAGCGGGCCGGGCACGACCCGCCGGAGACGCACGGGCGGGCGGCTGGCGCGGGCTGGTCCGCGAGACCGTGCGCGAGCGCCGACTCGTGCTGCTGGACGCCCTGTTCACCGACGCCGGGGACTACGTGCCGGACTTCCTCACCCCGCAGCCCGAGGCGCCGGAGGCCTCGGTGCAGGACGAGCTGCACGCGGTAGCCACCACCGGCTCGGCCCGGCTGCGCTGGGAGCTCGACGTCATGACCCGCGGGATCGACGCGGAGCGCCTGACCGGCCGGGCCACCGTCCCGGTGCCGCTGCGCGACGCGCTGGAGCGGGGCGAACAGGAGTTCGCGGAGCGGGCGGCCGCGGAACTCCAGGTGCTGTGGGACACCGCCCTGGCCCCGCACTGGTCGGCGCTGCGCGCCCGCCTGGAGACCGACATCACCCACCGGGCTCGGACGGCGGCCTTCGACGGCCTCTCCGGGATGCTCTCGACCCTGCACCCGCGGGTCTCCCTGGCCGACGGCCGACTGCACCTGATCACCCGCCTCCAGGGCCGGATCCCCGACACCACCGGGCTGGTCCTGACGCCCTCGGCGTTCGCCACCGACCTGCGCCTGGTCATCGACTCCGTGCCGGCCCCCGCGACCCGGCTGCCGATGTTCGCCTACCCGGCCCGGTCCGGACCCGGCCCCGGCGGCGGGAGCCCGGTGCGCGACCTGCTCGGGGTCACCAGGGCGCGGCTGCTGACGGACCTGCGGACCGCCCGCACCACCGCGGAGCTCGGCGAGCGGCACTTCCTCGCCGCCAGCACCGTCTCGTACCACCTCGGCATCCTGCACCGCACCGGCCTGATCACCCGCACCCGCACCGGGCAGCGGGTCCTGTACGAGCAGACTCCCCGCGCCGCGGACCTGCTGACGGGCACCGCCCCGTGCTGAAGTCCCGCTCTCCGTCGGCCTCCACCGCGCTCCCCGGCGCCCGCAGGGCTCCTCAGCGCCCCTCGGCGGCTCCGGGCCACCCCGTCGGGGCGGGGCTGCAGTTGCTCACACCTGCCTACACTTGCCACGTTTCGAGCAGCTTCGATCATCTCTCCGCGGTGCCCGTCACGGCCCGGGAGGTGGTCGCACCCCCGGAGGTGAACACCGCGTGAGAACCACCGACCACACTCCCTCCCGCATCGCTCTGGCCGGCGCCCGGCTGGTCCTGCCCGGCGGCGTCGTCGAGGGCGGCCGACTCACCGTCGAGGGCACCGCCATCGCCGGCCTCGGCGGCGAGCCCGAGCCCGGCGACCTCGACCTCACCGGACACACCCTCGTCCCCGGCTTCGTCGACCTGCACGTCCACGGCGGCGGCGGCGCCTCCTACGCCTCCGGCATCGCCGAGGAGGCCCTGCACGCCGC